>JALVDI010000635.1 GCA_027009115.1 Polyangiaceae bacterium
CATATGCGCCTTCTTCTTGACGACGTTGACGATCAGCTTGGCGACTTCGAGGTGGCCCTCGCCGCCGCGCAGCTCGACGTTGTAGTGGCTGTGCCCGTACTCGGCGATCTCGTCCATGTTCGGGAGCACGTGGTCGCGCAGCCCCAGGGCGAAGGCGAAGCTCTGCCACACGCCCCTCAGCGCGGCTTCGCCGAGCCAGAGGCCTGCCATCGTAAGCCCCGGATCCGTGCCGGCGAGGCCAAACTTCGACTCGTCCTGGCCCTTGAGGCCCATCCGCGCTTCCGTGTCGTGGCGGAACTCCCAGAGGTTGTAGAGCAGGGTGTTCGCGAGGATCTGGATCTGTACCTCGGCTCCCTCCCGTTCGAGGAAACGCTGGATGTGATAGCTGCCGTCGCCCTCCGTCGTCATCGCCCAGAACTCGCCGATGATGGACACCTTCGGCTTGGGCTGGGTCCGGTCGATCTCGAGCTGGCCGAGGATGCGCCGGCCACGCCAGAGCGCCGCGAGCACGCTCTTGCGCGCCAGCAGCGCGTCGTAGACCTCCTTCTTGACGGCGGTGATCGCACGGTCGACGCTCCCCGGCTCCGTCTCGTAGGGACGCAGGCGGTACTGCATCACGTTGATGACGTCGCCGCTGAAGAGGGCTTTGGCCAGGGCGAAGAAGAAGGTCGGGTTGAGGACGAGCCCGAGGTCTTCACCGGTGGCCTGCTTGATGCCGCCGGTCTGTTGAAAGAGCAGCACGCGGAAGCCCTCGAAGCCGGCGTCGCGGAGCGCCTTGCGGTACTCCGTGACGTACATGCCGAAGCGACAGGGGCCGCAGGCGCCGGCGGTGATGAAGGCGTAGCGTTCGACGATCTCCCGGGCGCTCAGGCCCTCCTCGTCGCGGAGACGGCACAGCTCCTTGACCAGGTTGCCGACGGTAAAATACGTCGGGTTGCACTGGCCGCGGTTGCCGAATTCCTTGCCGAAGCGGAGCGCCTTGTTGTCCGCGACATCGAGGGCGCGCGCCTCGTAGCCGATGCCGCGCAGCGCGCCTTCGACGAGATAGTCGTGGGCCATCGTCAGGCCTCCGAGCAGGAGCGTCGTCTTCGGGCGTTGGCTCGCGGTGAATACCGGCGCAGTCATCTCGTCGCGCCAGTGCTCCGTCGGTTCTTCGAGGCCCAGGCGCCTGCGCTCCTCCGCCTCGAAACGCGCGAGCTCCGCCTCGATGTCGAGATCGTCGTCGAGTACCGTGGTCTTCGGCTTCCCCATGTTTCTTCCTCCCTGTGCGCGATGTCCTCGGGTGATCACTCGGCAGCGTCGATGCGCCCGGACCGCTTCGGTTTCCGTCGCAGTTGGACGAGGCCCTCGCCTGCGGGCGGCTGAGGGGCCTTGGGGGCGACCTCGTAGGCCGCCAGGCGCTCCCGCAGCGCCGCGATCTGCCGATCGATGGAGGGGTCGCGGCGTCGCTGAGCGTCGAGCTGCGCCTTCTTCATTTCGAGTAGTTGCAGTCGCTTCTGATCGATGCGCAGCGCGAGCTCGGCCTTTTTCTTGGAGAGGTCTTCGAGGCGCTCGCGATAGAGCGAGAGCGAGTGCGCGTAGGTCTTGACGCGGATCTTGATCGAGCCACCCGGTTTGTTTGCGTCGAGATCATGGAGCGTGGAGTGGGGCACCGCCGCGCGCTCGACGATTCGATCGATGATGCCGTAGGTGGGCGCGTCATGGCCGCACTTGAAGCTCGAAAGATCGAGGAGGACCACGTTCGGGTGCCGGGCGGCAAATTTGGCGGCCCAGACCTTGGCGGCGCTGTTCGCTGAGTAGTTCTCCGGCCACACGTCCGTGATGGCGAGGGGCTCATCGTCTTCGTCGTAGAAGCGCCGCAGCCAGTCCTTGTCCTTCGGGATGGAGCGGATCGACAGGATCGGGTAACCGAGCACCTGGAACTCGTCGGGGATGCCGTGGTGCAGCCCCGGATCGAGGTGGTAGGGGCGGCCGATGACGAGGATGGCGACCTGGTCGTCCTGCTCCACCTGTTCGAGGATGGCTCGTCCCTTCTCCTGCAGGTCCTTGTCGAAGCGCTCGAGTGCGGCGAAGCCCTCGTCGGCGGCGAAGTCGCTCTCGTCGCGGGTGAGGCCGAGGCGTTCGCCGAAGGTCTGCCAGAGGATCTCCTTCATGCGGACGGGCTCGGCGAAGGAGAAGGCCGGGTCGAGGTACTCGATGCCGCGCTCGGCGAAGAAGTCCTTCTCCTTGGTGAAGGCGGCTTTGATCACGTCCGGGGTGCCCGCGACGATGGGGCAGCTCGCGGTGTCTTGTACGCCCTCCAGGAAAGAGGGGACGTGGGTCAGGATCGGGAAGAAGAGGATGTCGATGGGTTTCTTCGGATGGACCTCGAAGAGGAGCTCGTGGATGTGCGCCTGGACTACCTTGGCCGGATAGCAAGGGTCCACCGAACCGTACTTTCCGCCAGCCTGGAAGAGCTCTTCGCTCGATGGTGAGCTCCAGAGGATGTTGCGCCGATCGAGCCCCGCGACCTCGAGGTAGGTTCGCCAAAAGGGTCCGGTGCTGTACATGTTGAGCACCCGGGGCATCGCGACCCGGATCTGCTTGCGTCGAGCGGCCGCCTCCTCGCCGCTGCGCTCGAAGGGGCGGCGGACCTCGTCGTACTCGAGGCGTCCCCAAAAGGTCTTGCGCGGCACCCGCTCGGTCGTCGTGGCGCCGGGCTCGGGCAAGGGGCGGGTCCCACGCACGCCCATGAAGGCTTTGCGCCCCTCGTAGTCGACGAGCGACGGGTACTTTTTCATGATCGCGCGCCGCTTCTTGACCAGGTCGAGCATCGCCTCTTTGGACTCGACCATGCCCTTTTCGCAGGAGAACCCGCTGATGTAACGCGAGGTCGAACCGTCGGGGCGGAAGGCGTCGATGAAGGTGCGCGAGCAGTGGTTGGCGCAGAAGTGGCAGGTGGTCGACTCGTCGTTGCGCGTGCGGTAGTCGAGGGCGATCGCTGCGTCGAGACCGATGAACGTGGAGTAGCCCCGACGCCGAACGACTCGGAGGGTCTCCATGGCCGCGCCGATGGCGCCCGCCTCACCGGTGTGCGGGTGGACGAAGACCTGCGCGCCTGGGACGCGCTCCATGATGTAGTCGACCTGGGCTTTGAGCGCGGCCTGGTTGTACTGGGTGCCCCCCTGAAGAACGAACTTGCTCCCGAGCGCTGCGAGGCGGGGGACGCCGACGACGTACTGCCAGACGTTCTTGGGGAGCACCTGCGCGAGGCCGGCGAGCAATTCCTCCTTGGTGAAGCCCTCCTTCTGGAAGTTCACCCGATCGGTGTCGAGGAACACGGCGCAGCCGTAGCTGAACTTCGGCGCCAGCTCCGCCTGGAAGGCCGTCTCGGCATACTGCGTCACCGGCAGTCCGAACTGGTCGGCCATGGCTTGCAGGAGCATCCCGTTTCCGGCGCTGCACTGGTTGGAGAGCTTGAACGACTTGATGTCGCCGTTCTCCATGAAGAGCACCTTGATGTCCTGGCCGCCGATATCGCAGATGACGTCGACGTCGCCGAAGAAGTGCGTCGCGCTCATCATATGCGCCACCGTCTCGACGATGTTGACGTCCGCGCGAACGCATTCCTCGAGCACGTCCGCGGCGTAGCCCGTCGCCCCGAACCCAAGGACCTCCAGCTCCGCGCCTTGGGACACGACCGCGTCCTTCAGCTCGGCCAGCAGGTCCTTGGCGTCCTGGATCGGGTTGCCCTTCGATAGCGTGTAGGCCTTGCGGAGCACCCGGCCCTCCTCGTCGAGGAGCACGGCCTTCGAGGACGTGCTGCCGCCGTCGAGGCCGATCACCGCTCGCACCGTCGAGCCCGCTTCGATGGGCGGGGGCTCGAACTTCGGGATGGCGTAGCTCCGCTGGAAGCGCTCGAGCTCGTCTGCGCTCGCCGCCAGCGCGGGGCCGGCGGCGTCCCCGAGGCGGGCCTGGCGCCCATGGGTGATGTAGCGCTGCAGGCCGTCGAGGCCACGGTACCGACCCACCGAGGCCTCTTCGTGGAGGCCGTAGATGACGGCGCCGTAGGCTGCGTAAAGCTCGGAGTTCTCGGGGACCTTGATCAGCTCTTCGAGGGGGACCTCCCGCGGCCAGTCCCAGCCGCGCTCGTCCCAGGTTTCGGGGATGCGTTTGCGCCAGCACTGCTGCAGAAAGCGCAGGTAGGTGTTGGGTCCCCCAAGGAGGATCACCTGGTGCCGCAGTGTGTTGCCGCGGGTCAGCACCGCGAGGTTCTGCATGACGATGGCGTCCGCGAGGGAGCACATGATCTCCGGCGCGGGGATGCCGGTCTTGACGAGGTTGACGATGTCCGTCTCGGCGAAGACGCCGCACTTGGCGGCGACGTGGTGGAGCTTCGTGTCGTCGAAGTCGAGCTTGGCGGCCTCGTAGGGGTCGATGCCGGCCTTGATCATGCACTTGTCGATCGTCGCCCCGGTCCCCGACGCGCACTTGTCGTTCATGGAGCACGAGGCGGTCTTCTCACCCGTCTGCTCGTTCTCCTTGAAGAGGATGATCTTGGCGTCCTGGCCGCCGAGCTCAACCACCGAGCCGGCCTCGGGATGCAGCGTCTCGACGGACAGGGTCACCGCGTTGACCTCTTGCACGAACTTGGCGCCCGTCGGTGCCGCTAGCGGGCCCGCCCCCGAGCCGGTGACGAAGAGCCGGATGTTCTCGCGGGGCACGTCCTCGAAGGCCTGGCCGATGCGCACGAGGAACTCGAGCATCGTCTCGGGCTGCTTGGTGTGATGGCGCCGGTAGTCGTGCCACAGGATGGCGCGGCTCTCCGGGTCGACGACCACCGCTTTGACGGTGGTCGAGCCGACATCCACGCCGATCACGATCTCGTCGCTGCTGCGTTTCGCCCCCGTGCGCATACGGCCCCTCCAACGCTGACGTCAACGTCAGTAACTGACGCCCGTGTCAGTTGAGTAGAGGCCTTCGCCGCCCCCCGCAACGAAAATCGTCGTTTTTCGTTCACATGGGCCGCAGGTGCTGGGCGTCGAGGCGGTAGAGGCTCGTGACGTAGCCGTCTTCGCGCATCTCGCCGGCTTCGAAGCGACCGTAGACGCGTACCCCGCGTCCCTCGTAGCGTCGGTTGCTCGGGTCCGCTCGCACCACGATCGCCTCGTGCAGGTCCGGAGGTCGGCCGAAGCAGCAGCTCCATAGGGACTGCACCAGGAGGAACTGGTCGTCCTCCAGGTAGAGCAAGTAGCCCCAGGCCATCACGTTCTTCCCGTCGAGGGCCTTCACCTCGGCGGGGAGCTCCATGCCCTCTTCGTACTCGAAGTTGCTCAGCAGGGGCCAGGCCGCGGGTTCCCACTCGCCTTCCGGCGCGTCGTCGTCGCCATCCTCGAGGTTGCCGCCAAGCTCCGTGATGAGGGTGCGGGCCATGACCCTGGCCTGGCCTCGGATGGCCTGGGTCTGCATTGGGTCGAAGCCCATCGTCGAGGTCTCGGCGGCCTGGGCGAGGATGTCGGCCACGAGCTGCTCGGTCGCGTCCGCGCGGCTCTCCGGCGTGCCGAGGTTTTCGTCGGCGAGGATGGTGGAGAGGTCGCGGACGACCTCGACCTCGTTGACTTCCTGGTCCTGCGCGGCTTTCTTGATGACGTCTTCAATGACGTCCGCCAGCTTGGCCTCGGCGGTGTTTTCTTCGGAGCGATCGGCACGGAACTGCGTCGCGTGGAAATTGCCGGTCTGCTGCCCTTGGCACCACAGCGGCGTCGTCGCGAAGGCGCCGAGGGCCACCATCAGCAGCCCACGCATCACCGTATCGAGGGGGCGTCGCTTCTTCGTCGGATCCGGCGAAGGCCGCGCCGCATCGCCACGGTCCGCGGCGCGGGTTTCGTCTTTGGCCGAGCGTTCGGTGCTCTCGGCCCGGCCGGCTGCGGGCGCGTCCGGCGTGTCCGGGCTCGTGGCGGCGTCTCCGCCGGGTGCGGGGGCGTCGTCGGTGCGGGTGTCTTGGTCGCTCATGACAGAGGTTTCAGGTTGGCGGCTACGTCGGTGCGGTAAGCCTTCCACGCCGGCACCAGCCCGGCCACTGCGCCACCGGCCACGACGCCGACGACGACGAGAAGCTCCACGGGCAGGAACGCGAGCGCGTCGGGCACAAAGCCTGCGGCCTCTTCGACGCGTGGCCCGCTGGCCCACACGAGAAGGTGGCCGAGGGCGACACCGGCCAAGGCTCCCAGCAGGGTCAGCAGGGCCGCCTCGCCCACGATCGCGCCGAAGACCGTGCGCCGGCGGGCGCCGATGGCCCGGAGGATCGCCACCTCTCGGCGGCGCTCGCTCATCGTGTTGTAGATGGCGACGAGGATCGACAGCACGCCCAGGATCACGACCAGGACACTGACGAGCATGAAGAGCGTGTCCACGTGGCCGACGATTGCGAAGAGGTTTCGGAGCTGCTCGTTCACGTCCGCGACGGTGATCTCGGGCTCCCGATTGAGGCTCGACAGCAGGATGGCCTTGTGAACCCCGGGTCGCGGGAAGACGAGGATCGCGCTGAGCCCTGGCTCGCGGGTGCCCGGGATGAGGGCGCCTTCCATGTGCTCCTCGATGCCGAAGAAGCTGTCGAGGTTGATGAACACGACCTTGTCGATGGGGGTGCCCGTGTGCCGCAGGATGCCGACGACTTTCCAGAGGTGGACATGGTCGTGCGCCCGGCCGGCCTCCACGCCATGGGTCGGTTCGATCTCGTCGCCGACCTGGATCCCAAGGCGCTCGGCGACTTCGGCGCCGAGGACTGCCTCGTAGGCGCCGTGTTCGTCGGTGTGTTCGTCGGTGTGTTCGCCGTCGTGTTCGTCGGGGTGTTCGTCGGGGTGTTCGTCGACGCTGCCTTCCGTAGGTTCAGCCGGCGCCTCGGCGGGCTCCGACCGATCCCTCGC
>JALVDI010000636.1 GCA_027009115.1 Polyangiaceae bacterium
CTCGGGCGCTTCTTCAAGAAGGTGCGCGGCCTCTTCAGACGCTAGGAGCGCATCTCAAAACCCCTCGTCGCCGCTCCGCGGCCTGCGCACGCCCTCTGCCGCCATCCTCTCAGCTCAAGAATGCTCGACATTGGCTCGCCTCGCGGATGCGCCAGTGGTCCCGCCCAGTCCACGGATCGATCGACGATCGTTTTTGAGATACACTCTAGGAGCGCCCTTGCCGATCTACGAGCTGCGGGGAGTGACGAAGGCCTTCGGGGACAACCACGTCCTGCGGGGCGTCGACCTCGACATCCGTGCGGGCGAGGTTCTCACGATCATCGGCCGCTCCGGCTCGGGCAAGAGCGTGCTGCTCAAGATGCTCATCGGTCTGCTGGCCGCCGACGACGGGAGCATCCGTTTCGAGGGCACCGAGGTGAGCGGTCTTCAGGAGCGCGAGTGGACGCCGATCCGCCGCCGCGTCGGGATGCTTTTCCAGGAGTACGCGCTCTTCGACTCGATGAGCGTCTTCGACAACGTCGCTTACGGGCTCCGGGAGCAGAACCTTCTGCCGGAGTCGGAGATTGCCCAGCGTGTCGCCGAGGCGCTCAAGGCCGTCAGCTTGCCGGGCATCGAGCCCATGTCGCCGAAGGACCTGAGCGGCGGCATGAAGAAGCGCGTGGCGTTGGCCCGCGCCATCGCGGTTCGCCCGGAGATGGTCCTTTACGACGAACCCACCGAAGGCCTCGATCCGATCAACGTGACGCGCGTCGACCGCCTCCTGCTGCGACTCCGCGACACCCTGGGGATCACGACGGTGATCGTCACCCACAACATGCGCAGCAGCTTCCGCATCAGCGACCGCCTGGCGCTCATCGACGAGGGCCGTATCGCCCTCACCGGCACCCCGGCGGAGCTCCGGGCGCAGGCGTCCGACCCCGCCCTTCGACCCTTTGTGATGGCCTCGCGGGTGAGCCTGCGGCCGCCGCCAGGGCCCGCAGCGAGCAGCCCACCCTGACCTTCGGCAACCTCCGCTCCAGGTGGACGGCGCCCAGCCCTCGACACCGATTCCGATGGCAGGCGGGAGTCTCAGCTCCAGGCGGGCAGCGCCCAGCCGCGACATCCGATCGTGCGCGTACCGCAGCCTCAGCTCCAGGCGGGCAGCGCCCAGCCCCAGGACTCGTACAGGGCAACGAGCGCTTCGTGGGCTTGCGGGTCGGGCGGCACGCCAAAGGCGTGGGCGATCAGGCCACGCTCCATCAGGCCTCCGTCCGTGGCGCCGAGGTAGGTCGGAAGCGGTGCGCGCTCCGCCTCATCGGGCGGCAACCAGTCCACCTTCTCGCCAGTGCCGAAGGGCTCGGCGGCGACCTCGGGCATGCCCAGAGACCGAAGGTCCCGGCGCAGCCGCGCCAAGACGGCACCCTCGACCGAGGCAGCTTCGGCCTGAGCGAGCCATGAGGGAAAGAAGGAGGCGCAGTCGAAGGCGAGCAGCCGCAAGGTGCGCCGCTCCGGGCGCCAGATCACCCACGGCAGCTCCGCGTCGAACATGGGGTGGGCGTAGAGGCCTAGCAGGTTGCCCTCGCTGTCCCGTGCGACCGCGAAGAACCACGGGTTGGGGCAGCCGGCCCGTCCCGAGACGCCCGTCTCGAAGCCGGCGGCGGCGAGATCCCGGTGCAGCGCGTCGTCGGTGTCGGCTCGGGCGAGGAGCCCTTCGAGGAGCGGTTCGGCGCGGACGCCCGCGGCTTGGAGTGCGTGGAGGCTGGTCCGTGGCTTGGGCCCGCCGGGCGCGTCGGCGAAGCTCCGAGGCGCGTCGGAGACGTGCTCGAGGGCAGTGGCCTTCGTGGTGCCTCCGTAACCGGGCCGGGTTGCGACGACCCGAACGGTCATCCCGATGGCGGGGACGAAGCCCTTGCAGGCGGTGCCGCCGAAGCGGACCCGGTCCCCGTTCGGCAGCTCGATCCACCCGAGGCCGTCCTCGGGTTCGAGCTCGGTGATCGTTCCGATGTCACTCATCGCCGGCATCGTACAACGCCGTGGGCCGGGCGCGCCGGGATCCTTGCCGGTGGAAGGGCCCATGCCCGCCATGCCGCTCTCGCGCCTCGCTCCGGACCCCCGGTCCGTCGCCATCTTCCCCTTCCAGCGGCCGGGTCCCCGCACTATTCGGCCGACAGCCCGGCCTCGACCGCGCAGCCGATGCACAGGCTGGCCCAGAGCAGGAGCAGGTGCTTCACGCAGCGACTCATGCAGCGACGATTCGGTCGCGACCGCCGAGATAGGGGCGCAACGCCTCGGGCACGACGACCGTTCCGTCGGCCTGCTGGTACTGCTCGAGGATCGCGACGAGGGTTCGACCGATGGCGAGCCCCGAGCCGTTGATGGTGTGCAGCAGCCGGGGCTTCGCTTTGGGCTCCGGTCGGTAGCGGATCTTCATGCGGCGCGCCTGGAAGTCGCCGAACCACGAGCAGCTCGAGATCTCTCGAAAGGCCTGCTGGCCGGGGAGCCAGACCTCGATGTCGAAGCATTTCTTCGCGGCGAAACCAAGATCTCCGGCGCAAAGCTCGACCACCCGATAGTGCAGTCCGAGGGCTTGCAGCACCTTCTCGGCGTGACTCGTCAGCAAGGTGTGCTGCGCGAGAGCCGTCTCGGGCGTCACGAAGCGCACGAGCTCGACCTTGTCGAACTGATGCTGCCGGATCATGCCGCGGGTATCTTTGCCGTAGCTGCCGGCCTCGCTGCGAAAGCAGGGCGTGTAGGCGCAGTAGGCGAGGGGAAGCTGCTCCGCTTCGAGGATCTCGTCGGCGTGAAGGTTCGTGACGGGGACCTCGGCGGTGGGGATGAGGTACAGCTCCCGGCCCTTCGTCTCGCGGGCCGCAGCCCACTGTTCGTCCTGGGCAATCCGGAACACGTCCTGGGCGAACTTGGGGAGCTGCCCGGTGCCGCGCAGCGCCGCGTCGCTCACCAGCACCGGCGGCCAGACCTCGCGGTAGCCGTGCTCGTCGACGTGTAGGTCGAGCATGAACTGCATCAAGGCACGTTCGAGACGCGCGCCCGCTCCGCGGAGGACCACGAAACGCGAGCCGCTGATCTTCACCGCGCGCTCGAAGTCGAGGATGCCAAGAGCGACGCCCACATCGACGTGGTCCTTCGGCTCGAAGTCGAAGGTGGGGCGCTCCCCCCACACCCGCAGCTCGACGTTGGCGCTCTCGTCCAGGCCCTCGGGACAGTCCTCGGCCGGAAGGTTCGGGAGCTGAAGCATGAGCGCGTCGAGCTCCGCCTCCGTCTGGTCGACCTTCCTGTCGAGCGCCTTGAGGGTCTCCTTGAGCTCGCGCATGGCCTCGCGCAGCTCCGCGAACTCCGCCGAGGACTTGTCGGCCATGCGGCCCATCGCCGCGCTCGTCGCG
Source organism: Polyangiaceae bacterium (assembly GCA_027009115.1). Lineage (GTDB taxonomy): Bacteria > Myxococcota_A > Polyangia > Polyangiales > Houyiibacteriaceae > JALVDI01. Next base: position 3,381 of record JALVDI010000636.1, read on the forward strand.
TTGCGTTTCTCCTGGCACGCCTGCTGCTCGGCGATCGCCGCGCGACGCGCGTCGATGAGCGTGGCGATGCGGCTCAGCGTCTCTTCGTCCGTGAAGCCCCGACGCGCGAGCTGCGCGCGGACCTCGTCGAAGCTCTCGCTCACGAATTTTCGATCCAGCATGACGCTCCTTGGAGCCGCAGGCTTACCCTAAGCCCGCGCGCGCGGCCAGCGTGCACTCGGCTGCTCGGAGCGCTACCCCTGGGTCGTGGAAGGGCTCCGACGCGACGTGCCCCTGGCCCCGCTCACGACCCTTGGTCTCGGCGGGCCCGCCGAATGGCTGCTGGAAGCGCGCGAGGAGGCCCAGGTGGTCGAGGCGCTGCGCTGGGCGCGCGCCCGAGCCCTGCCCGTCTCCCTGCTCGGCGGTGGCTCCAACCTGCTCGTACCCGACGAGGGGGTCCGCGGCCTGGTGCTACGCCTCGCCACCCGCGGCGTCCGCTCCCTCGACCCAGGCCGAAGGCGCGTGGCTGCCGGCGAGGATTGGGACCGGTTGGTGGCGCGTTGTGTGGCCGAGCGCCTGGCCGGCGTCGAGTGCTTGGCCGGGATCCCCGGGCGTGTGGGCGCGGCACCCATCCAGAACATCGGCGCCTACGGGCAGGAGGTCGCCGAGACGATCGCCGAGGTGGGCGTGCTCGACCTGGCGACCCTCCAGCGGCACCGGCTGGGTCCGGAGCAGTGCGGCTTCGGCTATCGCGACAGCGCCTTCAAGCGCGACCCCTCACGCTACCTCGTGCTCGACGTGACCTTCGCGCTCCGCCCGCGGGGGCGACCAAGCGTGCGCTACCGCGAGCTCCAGCAGCACGTCACGGAGGCAGCGTCCCTCGCAGAAGTTCGCCAGACCGTGCTCTCGCTGCGTCGCCGCAAGTCGATGGTCCTTCGGGCGGACGATCCGAACCGGCGCAGCGCCGGGAGCTTCTTCGTCAACCCGGTCGTTTCGCCGGAGCACGCCGACGCCCTGGTCGCGCGCGCGGTCCGCGAGGGGATCGTATCCAGCGGTGCGAAGGTGCCGCGGTGGATTGTGCCCGGCGGGGTCAAGCTGGCGGCCGGCTGGCTCATCGAGCGGGCCGGCTTCCCCAAAGGGACGCGCCGCGGCAACGTCGGCCTGAGCAGCGCCCACGCCCTGGCCCTGGTCCATCATGGCGGAGGCACGACCGCAGAGCTGCTCGCCTTCGCTGAGGCGATCCGCCGAGCCGTCCATGCGCGCTTCGGCGTCACCCTCGAACGCGAGCCGCGGATCTTGACGCCGGTGCTCACGCCGGACGGTGGATCCTCGCCGCCCCGCCCCCACGCAGAGCGGCACAGCCCATCTCAACAGCGATCGTCGTCGACCGATCCGTAGACTGGGTGGGACCGGTGGCGCATCCGCGAGCCGAAGGAATGCCGAGCATTCTCGAGGTGAGAGGATGGCGACAGAGGGCGTGCCCGAGGTCCTCGTTGCGATCGCGCCATCGGTACAGGGGCGGAGGCGTCACGGCCAGGGCTCGATCCAGGGATCCCCAAAGGCCGGGTTGGTCAAGAACTCCTCGTCGCGCAAGCTCTCCAGGAACGCCAGCAGATCGGCACGCACCTGATCGGTAAGCTCGAAGCCGTTCACGAGCAGGCTCTTGTGCGGGTTGGTGCGCCCGTCGCCGGCGTTCGGTCCGTCGAGGATGTTGCGGCCGCCGGCGGCGTAGATCGCCAGGACTTCGTCGAGGGTCGCGACGGATCCGTCGTGCATATAGGGCGCGGTGACCGTGATGTTGCGCAGCGTCGGCGGCTTGAACTTGCCCATGTCCTCGAGCTCGCCGGTGAACTCGTAGAGGCCCTGGTTGCCGGGCGGGTACGCCCCCCGACCGTCGACGTCGTAGAGCCCGTTGTTGGCGAAGGTCGCCTGGTCGAAGACGTTGCCGACATGGTCGACGGCGCTGGCGAAGGCGAATCCGCCGTGGCAGTGGAAGCAGTCGGCATCCTCGCCGAAAAAGATCGCCGCACCGCGCCGCGCGCTCTCGCCGATGGCGTCGGCGTCGCCGGCGACGAAGCGATCGTAAGCGGATCGACCGCTCAGGAGCGTCCGCTGCCATGCCCCCAAGGCGCGGACGATGTTCCCCACCGTGAAGGGGTCGTCGTCCCGTGGGAAGGCCGCGGGAAACAGCTCCTGGTAGCGGGGCTCGGCCCGCAGCCGTTCGATGAGCTCTTCCTCCCGTCCGGACAGCCCAAGCTCGACAGGCTCCTCGCCAAACATTGGCACCAGGGCCTGATCTTCGAGGTGGCGCAACACCGGCGAGGCCCAGGTCAGGGTCGCCGCGTAGCCGACGTTCGCCAGGCTCATGGCGCCCCGGGGGGTATGGTCGCCGGTGGACCCGACGCTCACCGGGAGTCCGTCGGTGAACGCGAGCTCCTGGACGTGGCACGAGGCACAGCTCTGGGTTTCGTTGCCGCTCAGTCGTGGGTCGTAGAAGAGGTGCCGCCCGAGCTCGACCTTGGCCTCGCTCATGGGGTTGTCACTCGGAACCCGCGGCTCGGGGAAACCAAAGGGCAGACGCCACTCGTACCCCTCGTCGGGTTGGCACCCCGCCGCCGCGAACGCCACGAGGAGCATCGACCACAGCGCGCGACGTCGGCTCATGGGACCCGGAAGAAGCGTTGGGTGCCCGCGGGCATCTCGCCAAAAGGCAGGCCCAGGTTCTCGAAGAGGGGGGCGCAGTCGGGGTCCATCGGGCCCGACATGCAGCCGGGGGGGCTCTCGCCCGTGTTGGCGAGGGTGGAGCCCTCCACGAGCCGTGCGAGGTCCGCTACGACGGGTTGCGCGGTCGGGTCGAAGCCTTCGAGCGAGACGTCCACGATGTTGGAGGTCGTGCAGCGGGCATCGCCCGCCATGTCGCCGGTGCAGCCGGTGCTGCCGAGGTGCAGGCGCCACTGCTCGAAGCTGCCGCTGCGCCCGTCGACGCGGAGGAACTTGTAGCCGGCGTTCCAATTCCAAAACAGCGAGGTCAAGTTCAGGGGCGCACCCGCGAGGGAGGCGTCGGCGTGGTTCAGGTGCTCAGGGACGCCCACTTTGAACCGGATGCCGGTGTAGGGGCCGGCGGGGGCGACGCCGAGGACACGGTCGTTGAGATCCGCGTTGCCCATGTCTCCGCAGCCATCCTCGAAGTCGAGGAGGACCACCTCGCCGTTCTGCCACTTGCCGTCGTCGTCGAGCTCGACGCGCACCTCGCTGCCGTCCTCTCGGAGCAGCCGCACGTCGTGAACGTAGAAGCGGAGGTCCACGGGGGTCAGCTCGGTTCCCGCGCCAAGGTCCGCGTAGGTCGTGCCGCAGCGGAAGGGCTCGCTGCCCACGAGGGCCGAGAACCGCAGCTCCACAGCTTTGTCGTTGGAGCCGCACGAAGAGATCGTCAACGGAGTCAGGGACAGCAAAGCAAGAGCGGTGCGCATGAGGGGATCGTCCTTTCGGCGAGGACACCCAGGATGACGATGCCACCGCCACGCTCAACG
>JALVDI010000637.1 GCA_027009115.1 Polyangiaceae bacterium
CCGCTCGTTACCTCGAGCGTATCCTGCGCCGCGGACCGGACAACCCCTACTTCGCGCCGGCTTACCGGCGCTTCGTGGACGTCACACTGCAGAGCGGCGACCTCGCGACGGGCCTGGCCACCCTCGATGCCTTGGAGGCGGAGCTCCCCGAAGACGCGAGCAACGAGCTGCGCTACCTGCGCGCTCGTCGCGAGTACGACCTTGGCCACCTCGACACGGCCGACGGCATCTTCGCCGAGATCACGCGCCGCTCGCGCTTCTTCGCCAACGCGCAGTACTTCCGGGGCGTCATCGCCGCCCGCGACGGAGACCTCGGAGCCGCCGAGGACCGCTTCTGCTCGATCGCCACGACCGACGACCAGGAACGCTTCACCTTCTACGTGGACGACCGCTACTTCCAGGTGAAGGATCTCGCCTGGCTCGCCCTCGGTCGGGTCGCCCACGAAGGCGCACGCGCCAACGACGCCTTCTACTACTACTTTCAGGTCCCCAACGACTCCGAGCGAGTCGCCGAAGCGCTCTTCGAGGCCGCCTACGCGATGTACGAAGGGGACGACTACGACACCGCCATCGACCTCCTCGACCAACTGGAGGCGCGGGCGCCGGCCTCTCCCTTCGTCGACGAGGCGATGCTGCTGCGCGGTTACGTCCACCTGGGACGCTGCGAGTTCGAGGAAGCCAACGAGCTCTTCGTGCGCTTCGCCGAGCGTTTCGGCCCGGTGGTCACGCAGATCGATGCGATCCTCGAGAGCGAGACACGCCAGCGCAACCTCTACCGCGACCTACTCGATGAAGCGCGCCGGCAGGAGCGCCTTGCGCAGCGGCGCGAGCGCGACGAGCTCTCCGAAGACGAGCTCGCCATGGCGCAGCGACGCCAGCTCTCGTCGCTCCAGGGGCTGCTGCTGGCCCTGCTGCGGGTGGACCCGACCTTCTACGAGCTTCATCGCAGCGTCCGAACCCTCGAAGCCGAGGCCGCGAGGGCAGGACGCCTCGCCGACGATCTCCGTGGGCTCGCCGCACGCCTGGGAGGTGCCGACAGCCCCCAAGCCGCCGCCGCGCGAGAGCGCTACGACAGCGAGACGGACCGGCTTCGCCGCGAGCTGGAGACCGCCCGAGAGGTCCTCGGTGGGATGGCGCGGCAGCTCGACGAGCTCCGCCGGGGGGGCGCCCCCGCGGAGTCGATCCGCCCCCTCGAAGAGGAGATGCGCACGCTGACCGAGCGGGTCGACACCCTCGGCGCCCGGGTGGCGGAAGCCATCGCCGCGGGCGCCGCGCTGGTCGATCTTCCGCAGGTGGAAGCCACGGACGTGCGCGAGCTCCTCCGCGAAGACGCCCGAACGGCGCGGCGCCTGCCGCAACGCGTGCGCGAGATGCGCGCGCGCCTCATCGCATCAGCCAACGACGCGGCGCTGCGCTCGCTCCGAACGCTCCGCGAACGCCTCGGCGGCGCCCTGAGGCGCGCCCGCATTGGCCGCATCGACGCCGTGATGGGAAGCAAACGCCGCATCGAGGTCCAGATCGAGAGCCTGGCGGCGGGCCGCTTCCCGCCCGAGCTCGTCGACCCGCTCCGCATCCAGGGGCTCTTGCGGGACGACGAGGAGTACTGGCCCTTCGAGGGCGAGTATTGGGCCGACGAGTTCGTCGAGACGCTCCCCATCGACGAGCTCGAGGAGCAAGGCGAAGGCGAGGACGACGAGGGCTCGGAGGACGACGAATGAGGGGCTCCGCACGCGCCTTGCTCGTGTTGGCGGTCGCGATCGGCGTGACCGCTTCCACCGAAGCGCAGCGCCGCCGCCGCGGCGAGTCGAACCCGAACGCGAGGACACGCGAGGTATCCCGCTTCCAGGAGCCCGCCGAAGAGCGCGCGGTCACGGCGGCGGAAGACGACGAGCCGCTCGACGACGGCCTTGATGAGCCGCCGCCGGCGAACCTCGAAGAGCGGCTCTACCTCCGCGAGCGCCCCGACCGCGTCACGGAGGCGGCGCGAGAGTACCAGAACGCTCGCCTTCAGGAGCTGCTGCGCTCGCGCGAGGAGCTCGTCGGAGTCCGCCGAAACGAGGCCATCCGTCTGCTGCGCGAGTTCATCCGTGAGGAACCCGAGGACGCCCCGGAGATGCCGGACGCGCTGATGCGCCTCGCGGAGCTCCTGTGGGAGAAGGCCCGCGCCGACTATCTGCGCAGCTTCGCGGCCTGGCAAGAGGTCCCCGAGGAGAACCGAGGCCCGGCGCCGACGCCTCGCTACGAGGAACCACTGCGCCTCTACGACCGTATCCTCGAACGGCACCGGGACTACGAGCGCTACGACCTCGTGCTCTACATGAAAGCCTACGCGCTGGTGGAGCGGGGAGACACGACCGGAGCGCTCGCCCTTTATCGACGCATCCTCGATGAGTTCCCGCAGAGCCGCTTCGTCGCCGACGCGCACTTCGCGTTCGCCGAGACGAAGTTTGGGCAGGCCGACTGGACCGGGGCCCTCGTCGAGTTCGAGCGCGTGATGGAATACCGCGACAGCGAGCTCTACGACATCTCCTTGTTCAAGAGCGCTTGGTGCCTCTGGCGAATGGGGCGGACGGACGACGCGGCGCTCCGATTCCGGCAGGTGCTCGACTTGGGACGAGGCCGAGGCGAGAACCTCACCGCCGAGCAGCGCCGCCGGCTGCGAGAGCTCCAAGACGAGGCGCTCGACTACCTCATCCAGGTGTTCATCGAGGACGAGAGCAACACGGCGCGGGACGTGTTCGCGTTCCTCGAGGAGATCGGAGGCGAGCGCTACGGACGACGCGTTCTTCTGCGGCTGTCGGATACCTTCTACGGGCAGGCACGCTACGAGCGGGCCGTCGAAGCCTACGAGCTGCTCCTCGAGATGGACCCCCTCGATCGTCAGGCGGTGAAGTGGCAACGCCAGATCGCGTCGGCCTACGCCAACATGGACGACAGCGAGAAGACCATCGAAGAGCTCCGAGAGCTCGCGGCGAGCTACGGCCCCGGCTCCGAGTGGGCTCAGCAACAAGACCCGGAGCGAGTGGAGCGCGAGTGGGCGCGGACGGAGCGGCTCATCCGCCGAGCCGCGATGCGCTACCACGAAATCGGTCAACGGGAGCGGCAACAGGTCGAGTTCGAAAAGGCGGTGGCGCTCTACGAGGTCTACCTCGAACACTTCCGCGACAGCCCCCACGCCTACGAGATCTACTTCTACCGGGCGGAGATCCTCTTTCATCGCCTCGAGCGCTATAGCGAAGCCGGCGACGACTACATGGCCGCGGCCCGGCTTCGACCCGACGGCGAGTACACCAAGGACGCCATCTACAACGCCATCGGCGCGTACGAGCACGTCCGCGAGCAGCAGATCTCGCAATGCGGGGAAGGCACGCGCCCCGCGCGCGCCGCCCCAAGCTCCGACAACCCGCCCAACGAAGGCCGGGAGGAAGGAGACGAGGGAGAGGACGAAGACCAGGCGTCCGACGACGCGCCGTCGGAGGACCCCTGCTCCGGAGAAACGGAGAACGATCGCAAGTTCTCCGAGGCCATCGAGCTCTACGTCCAGCTCTTCCCCGACGACCCGGACCTGCCCGAGATCCTCTTCCGCCAGGGCCGCCTCTACTACGATCGGCAGATCTTCGACCCGGCCGTGCGCCTCTTCGGACAGCTCCTGGAGCGCTTCCCCGAAAGCGAGTACGCCAACCCCGCCGGCGAGCTCATCCTCGACAGCTTCAACCGCGCGCAGGACTACGCCAACATCGAGACCTGGGCCCGCCGCCTCAAGAGTGCGCCCGCGTTCTCCAGCGAAGAGAGCCAGCGACGCCTCGACACGCTGATCCTCCAGTCGATGTTCAAGGTGGGCGAGCAGCTCGCCGAGCGGGGGCAACACGCCGAGGCGGCAGACGCTTACCTCCGCGCGGCCCTCGAATTCCCAGACGACGAGCGAGCACGACAGGCGTACTACAATGCCGGCCTGGAACGACAGCGAGCCGGCGATCTGGCCGGCGCCGACGAAGCCTACATGGGGCTCATCGAGCGCTACCCGGGCACCGAAGAAGGGGCCCTCGGCGCCTGGGCAGGTGCTCAGATGTACGAATCGATCGCGCAGTTCAGCGACGCTGCGCGCTTCTATGAGCTTTATGGCCGGCGTTTCCCCCGTGCCGAGAAGGCCCACGAGGCGACCTACAACGCGGTGCTCCTTCGGGTCACCGCCGGCGACAACGACGAGGCGATCACGGTCGGGCGTTACTACCTGGAGCGCTACCCGCGGCGGGAGCACGCCGACGACGTCTACTTCTTCATTGGGCGCGCCCAAGAAGCCAACGAAGACTGGGACGAAGCGGCCGCAACCTACCGCCAATACATCCGGCGCTCACGCAACCTCGATCGAAAGGTCGAGGCACAGACCCGTCTCGCTCAGGTCCTGCTGCGCATGGGCAACGAGCGAGCCGCCGCACGAGCCCTCGAGGACGCCGTGCGGACGGGCAAGCGCAACCGCCGCCGCCTCCACGACGGGCTCTATTTCGCGGCGCAGGCTCGCTACATGCAGGGTGACCGCGTCTTGGCCGAATACGAAGCCATCCAGATCGCGGGCGATAGCGCTGGCCTTCGCGAACGCTTGCAGCGCAAGTCCGAGCTCCTTCAGCGCGCCGCGCTCATCTACGCGGACGTGGTGGAGTTCGGCGTCGCCGAGTGGGTCACTGCCTCCCTCTACCAGATTGGCCGCTCCTTCGAGCTCTTCGCCGAAGCGATGCGTGAGTTCGAGGTCCCCGAAGGACTCACGGAGGAGGAGCAACAGGTCTACCTGGACCAACTGGCGATGTTCATCATCCCGATGGAGGAGCGCGCCCTCGAAGCGTACGAAGGCGGTTACAACAAAGCCCTGGAGCTGCGCATCTACAACCGGTGGACAGCCAAGCTCCGCGAGGCCCTCACGCGCATGAACGACGTGCAGTACCCGCCGCTCCGAGAGACGGGCGCCGATCTGGTGGAGGCCTCGCCCTTGCCGCTCCCCCAGCCCCTCGATGGCCTGCGCCGGGGGGACAGCAACGCCGAGGACGAAGCGAACGGCGATTCAGAGGAGGAAGAACGATGACCGCCGCGAGAGCGGAGCACGCCCGGCGCCGAATCCTCGGGGTGCTGCTGGCCTCGGCCCTGGCGAGCGCGGCGAGCGCGTGCGGCGGCGCCTCCACCGAAGGGCCCGAGACCGTCGCCTTGCCCCCGGCCAACCCTGCCGCGGTGCGCGAGTACATGGCCGGGGTGCGCCTGATGAACCGGGAAGGCGACCGTTACGAGCGTCGCGCCCTCGCCCGCTTCCGCAAGGCCGTCGAGATCGACCCGAACCTCTGGGAGGCCCACTACAACCTCGGCGTCCTGCTTCGACGTCGCGGCGAGCTCGACGAGGCGGCGGCCGCGTTCCAACGAGCGCTCGCCATCAACCCCACGGCGAGCGAACCGCTGCTCGCCTCGGCCGAGGTCGCCTACGCGCAAGGGGAGCTCGAAGAGGCCGCCGAGCGACTCGAAGCCCTCGTCGCACGTGCCCCGGACGACCTCGCCGCGCGGGTCGCCCTCGCCGTCACCCTCCGGGAACGCGAGCGCTACCAGCCCGCCCTCGAGCAGGCCCGGGAAGTCCTCATCCGGGACCCGTCGAACGTGCGCGCCCTGTTGGAGGTCGGTCGCATCTACCGAGCGCGCGAACAGTACGACGTCGCGCAGCTCGTGCTGGGCAAGGCGCTGCAGCTCACCGGCGAGGACGACGCCACGCTTCGAGCGGAGATCCAGAACGAGCAAGGTCTCCTCGAGCTCGATCGGGGCGACACGCAGGCGGCGTTCCTCGCCTTCGACGCGGCCATCGCCTTGGACGCGAGCTACAAGCCGGCGCGCATGAACATGGGCTCGGTCCTCCTTCACGCAGGCGACTACGCGGGCGCCCAGGCACAGTACGAAGCGGTCCTCGAACAAGATCGCGACGACCTCAGCGCCCGAGTCGCCCTGGGCATCGCCTTCCGTGGCCAGGGCGAGATGCGCAAGGCCCGCCGCGAGTACGAACGGGTCCTACGCGTGGATCCGGACCACCCCGACGCCCTGCTCAACCTGGGCATCCTGCGCGCGGAGTTCGTCGACGAACGCCCTCAGTCGCGCGCGAACTTCGAGCACTTTCTGCGCGTCGCCCCGCGCCGCCACCGGGGCCGCCCCACGGCGGAGGAGTACCTGCGGATCATCCCAGCCCCGGAGCCACAGCAACGCTGAGCGTGCTACCTTTGCCCTGGAACGAGTCATGAAGAGAGTCCCTCTCGTCGCCCTCATCGCTCTCAGCGCCGCCGTCAGCGGCACCGCGGGCTTCGCCATCGCACACGCGCAAGAAGGACGGGAGGAAGCCGCCGCACCCTCGAGCGGGGAGGACGCGGCCGCGGATGTCCTCGAGGAGGAGGCCGCAGAGGCCGACGTCGTCGAAGAAGGCGGGAGCAAGGTGAAGGTCTTCCGCTTCACCGGGCTGGACATCTCGGGCCGCCTGAAGTCGCCACAGCTGCTCTATTTCCTCAACCGCCTCCGGGCGGAGTTCGACCGCCCCAAGCTCCCCCACCGTTCCTTCATGCCCGAGCTCGTGCGCTCGACGAAGGCCAAGGGCCTGTGAGCCCGCCGCCGCAACCCCACGCATAGGAGACACAAGCGCGCCGCGGTCGCGACGAGCCGCACGCTGGCCCCATCTCACCCGTGCTCCGTGGTAGGCTCGGGCGAACTTTCGATGGCGATCGAGGTCTAGCGTTTCATGGCCGAAGGACTGACCGCAGCTCAGCGCCCCCTGCGGGTGGCGCTCATCTGGAACGAAACGATTCAGGAAGACGAGCTGCTCCTCGAGCCGGCGCCCGTGGCGCTGGGGCCCCACGGCCTGTTCCCCCTCCCCGA
>JALVDI010000638.1 GCA_027009115.1 Polyangiaceae bacterium
CGCCACGGTCATCCCGAAGCTGGGGATGTGGGGCACGCCGGTGATGTCGCCGTCCACGTCGAATGTGACGGCCACCAAGATCGCCTGGAGCGCCGTCACCACGAAGAAGCCCATGACGACGAAGTTGATCGGCTCGGAGACGAAGAGCTCGGTGACCCGGTGCGTGTAACGGTTGGAGGCGAGCTCGACGATGATGGCCACGACGGTGATGGCGATGCCCAAAACCCCCGCCACGACCTCCCCCGCGTTCGAGATGGCGTTGTGGGCTACCTCCGGGTCGTGGTGGTAGAGCAGCTCGAGGCGAGCGAGGCTGCCGCCACTGTCGACCCAGAAGGTCGCGACGAAGACGGCCAGCGCCTCGAAGAGGAGGATCCCGAAGGGAAAGAGCCAGATGCGCCATGCGCTCGAACGCTCGTCGGCCATCGGGGGCGAGGGTACCAGCGTGCGTGCTTGCTCGCCCCTTCCTCGGGAACTATGGGAAGCCGTCCCCTGCCCGGAAGAAGCTCATGACGACAGCAGAGACTCAGCCGACGGCGAACCCGGAGCGCGCACGCCGGGCCCTGGCGTGGGCGGCCGAGGTCGCCTCCGACCCGTCATGCCTCGCGGAGCTCCCCACAGTCCCGAGCGCCACCGACTGGGAAGCTCTCCCCGTCGCCGAGCTTCGCCAACACCTGGACGCGATCCTCGTCCACCGCGGCGTCGAGGACGCCCTCGAAGCACTGCAGCAAGCCGGCTTCTTCGCTGCCTGGCTTCCCGAAGTCGAGGCCATGGTCGGGATGAGCGATGGAGAGTGGCGGCACAAAGACGTCTGGAAGCACACCAAGCAGGTGGTCAAGCAGGCCGTACCGCGCCTCCCTGTCCGATGGGGGGCGCTGCTGCACGACATCGGCAAGCCCAAGACGCGCCGGATCGACGCGCGAGGCCGGGTCACTTTCCACGGTCACGCGGAGCTCGGCGCACGGATGTATCGCCGAAAGCTGCGCAAGCGCCTCGGCTTCCACGGCGAGCTCGACGAGCGCATCCACTTCCTCATCCTCCATCATCTCAGACCCAGTCAGTACGACACCTCGTGGACCGACGCGGCGGTCCGTCGTTTCTACAAGCAGATGGGCGACGGACTGCGCGATCTGCTCGACCTGGGTCGGGCGGACATCACGACCAAGCGGCCTCAGAAGCGACGGAGGGGCGTGCAAAACATCGCCAACCTCAAAAAGCGCATCGAGGCCCTTCGAGCCGCCGACGCGAAGGTCAAGCCCCTCCCCAAAGGGCTCGGGGCCGCCATCATGGAGCGCTTCGGTGTTCCACCGAGCAAGCGCCTGGGCGACCTGATGAAGCAGCTCGAGGCGGCAGCGGAGGCCGGCGAGGTTGCGGTGCGAGCCGACTTCGAGGTCTACCTGAGCTTCCTCGACGCGCACCGCGACCGCTTCGGTCTCTGAGCGCTCGCAGAGATCGAGGGCTCTCCGGGCGCGATGCGCCGCGCAGGGGTGTGCTCTCGGCCGTGAGGCGCGGAGAGGTACTGGGGCGGGTTGCTAAGGTTTCCGAGCGGCTCGCCCGAGCGTCGGGGCGTGGCCCCATGACTGAAACCCACTTCGGCGACCGCTATCAACTCATCGAGCCCATCGCCGAGGGGGGCATGGGCACGGTCTGGCGCGCGCGCCACGTCGGACTCGACTCCACGGTGGCCCTGAAAATCTTGTGCGCCGCCCGCGCCCAGGATCCACATATGCGCCGCCGCTTTCTGCGGGAGGCGCGCCTGGGGGCGCGCGCCCGGCACCCCAACATCGTCCAAGTGCACGACGTCGGAGAGACCGACGGACGGCCCTACGTGGCGATGGAGCTCGTCGAAGGGCGCCCCATCGACGAGTGGATCGAGTGGGAAAACCCGACCGTCAGCGATTTTCTCTGGGTTGTACTGCAGGCGATCGCTGGGCTCGACGCCGCACACAACGCTCGGGTCATCCACCAGGACGTCAAGCCCGACAATCTCCTGGTGTCCCGCAACACCACGGGCGTCGTCGCAAAGCTCATCGACTTCGGCATCTCCCGCGATCCGAGCGAGGAATCCCTGAGCGACAGCGCCACCGTCGTCGGGACGCTGCACTACATGGCACCGGAGCGCCTGCACGACCGCACACCGGATCCGCGCGCCGATCTCTATTCGCTGGGGCTCGTACTCTACGAAGGGCTCGCCGGACGCTCCCCGTTCCGCGGCGAGCGCGTCGACTCACTGGTGCGCGAGATCGAGAGCGGGCGACGGATCCCCCTCCGGAAGCTCGCACCATGGGTGCCCTCGGAGCTCGCCTACGTGGTCGAACGTGCCATCCGCGTCGACCCTGACCGGCGCTTTCAAAGCGCGCACGCCATGGGCAAAGCCCTGCAGAAGGCACGGCGTCGTCTGGCGCCCGCAGTGCTCTCGCGGCGGCTGGGCGACCCGGACGAACAGGGCCGTGGCTCCCTCTCACCGCTGACATTCTCGAGCACACCGCCTGCCGACCGCACCCGCCTGTGGTTCATCACGGCTCTGGGTGTCCTCCTCGGCATCGCCACCGTCGCCGCCCTCTGGCACGGAGCGCCGCCGTGACCGAGGTGCTCGCCGTGGTGAACCTCGTCTTCGGCCTCGTCGCCATCGCCGGCTGGTGGCGGGCGAGCCTGGAACGTCGACGTTCCAAGGACCGCCGAATCCTCTCCGCAGGGGTCGCCCTCGCCCGAGCGATCACCAGCCTCGACGACCCCGACGGAATCCGCACGCACGTCATCGCCACCCTTCGCAAGCTCGAACCCACCGCCAACTGGCGCGGCTACACCGCCGAGGAAATTGAGCGGGGCAACGTGCCTGACGACGTCCCCCTCCAGGTCCTGCGGGAAGCGCTCGACGAGGGCGCTCGGGTGGACACGACGACCACCGTCGTCGCCGCCCACGTCGACGCGCGCCTGCCCTTCACGATCGTCGGCCTGGGCGACCACGAAGCGGTCTACATCGTCTTGCTTGGCGATCGCCGGGTCGTCACCGCCGACACCTTGAGCCGGGTCGAGCTCATCTTGCGCGTCGCCAGCAGCGCTCTGAGGGCCGCAGCGCAGCGGGAGATCCTCGTCGCCAATGCGCGCCTCGCCGCAATCGGGCGCCTCGCGGCCGGGATCGCTCACGAGATCAACAACCCTCTGGCCTACGTCACCCTCAACCTGCAGAACCTGGAGGAGGTCCTCGAAGGACCGCCGCTGGAGTGGTGTCGCGACGCCATCCAGGGGAGCAAACGCATCGGACGCATCCTCACGGGCCTCCGCTCGGCCGGGCGCTCGGACGACCTCGAGACCCAACAAGTCGATCTTCGCGCGCTGGCCGAAGACACGGCGTCGGTCGCCCGCGCCCGAGACATGCACACGCCCATCGAGGTCGAGGGGCCGCCGGTGCGCGTCATCGGCGACGAGGTGAAGCTCAGCCAGATCTTCCTCAACCTCATCACCAACGCTCTGGACGCCGTGGCTGGCGTCCCGCGACCCCGCGTGAAGGTACGGGTCGGCGTCGACGGCGACATGGCGATCGTGGACGTCGTGGACAACGGCCGCGGCGTGCCCCCGGAACTGCGCAAGAAGATCTTCGCCGAGGGCGTCTCGACCAAGGGCCGGAACGGCCAGGGCCTCGGCCTCTACCTGGCCCGATCCCTCGCACTCGCCCACGGCGGCATGGTGGAGCTGATCGGTTCGGGCCCCGACGGCTCCACTTTCCGCTTCAGCATGCCGAGCGCCCAGGCGGGGTCGAGTATCCCGGCCCCGCCGCTCCAGACGGCCGAGGCGCCGCGGATCGGTCGCCCCCGCATTCTGCTGATCGACGACGAGCCAGCGATCCTGCGCGCTCTCAAGCGCCAGCTCCGGCGCAGAGCGCAGGTCGTCACCTACGACGATCCTCGCGCAGGGCTTCGGGCCGCGATCAGCGAACCTTTCGACCTGATCCTCTGCGACCTCAACATGCCCGGTCTAGGGGGCACGGAGATCGCCGACGAGCTTGCCCGCCACAATCCCTCCGCCCGGGAACGCTTGGTGATCATGACGGGCTCCCTCGAAATCGACCTCGACGTGCCGACCCTACGCAAGCCCATCGAGAGGGCGGTGCTCGCAAAGCTCGTCGACGAGTGGGACCCGGCGGCTCGTCGCAGGCGGCACTCCGCCTGAAAGCCGCTCTCGAACGACCCGCAGGCCTCAGTCCTGGGTGGCCGCCGGCTGACCTCGCCGCAGGTATGCCGGGATGTCGAGCACGGCCTCGTCGTGAAGGGCGCTGGCCCCGAAAGCTCGCGGCGCAGCCGCCGGCGCGGGCACCTCGCTGGGGCGCCGCTGGGGGCGCGCCGTGTCCCTGCGCTCGGTGCGGTAGCCGGGTCGTGCGCCCCGCTGCACCGCTCCAAGAGGCAACGTCGCCCGCTGCTCCCGCCCATCGACGGAGGCACGTTCGCCCGCGTCGAAGCCTGTGGCGATCACCGTGACCTTCACGACATCCTGCATGTCGGCGTCGGTGACGAGACCGAAGATGATCTCGGCGTCCTCGTGGGCGGCCTGCTGGATAACGCTGGCCGCCTGCTCGATCTCGCTGAGGCGTACGTCCGGCCCGGCGGTGAAGTTGATGAGGATCCCCTTGGCCCCGTCCACGGTGATGTCGTCGAGCAAGGGCGAGTTGATCGCGATCTGTGCGGCCTCCATCGCCCGATGCTCGCCCTTGGCGTAGCCGGTGCCCATCAGCGCGCGCCCCTGGGCGCTCATGATCGTGCGCACGTCGGCGAAGTCGACGTTGATCATTCCATGGGTCGTGATGAGGTCGCTGATGCCCTGGACCGCCTGGAGCAGCACATCGTCGGCGCGCTGAAAAGCGTCGAGCATGCTCAGATCGTCGCCGAGAAGCAGGAGCTTCTGGTTGGGGATCGTGATGATGCTGTCCACGGCGTCGGAGAGCTCCGCGATCCCCCGCTCCGCGTTCTTCGAACGGCGGCGCCCCTCGAAGAGGAAGGGCTTGGTGACGACCCCAACGGTCAGCGCGCCCTGATCCTTGGCGACTTGCGCGATGATGGGTGCGGCCCCCGTCCCGGTGCCTCCCCCCATGCCGGCGGTGACGAAGACCATGTCCGCACCGGCGACGGCGTCGGCGATGCGCTGCACATCTTCGAGGGCAGCCTTGCGCCCGGCGTCGGGGTTGCCCCCGGCGCCCAGGCCTTTGGTCAGCTGCGGCCCGAGCTGGATCTTCGTTGGCGCCAGGTTCCCGTCGAGGGCCTGCGCATCGGTGTTGGCGGCGATGAACTCAACGCCCTCCAGGCCGCTGCTGATCATGGTGTTGAGGGCGTTGCCCCCACTGCCGCCGACGCCGACGACCTTGATTCGCGCCTGCAGCTCGGCGTCGTCCGCAAACTCGATCGAGATGGCCATCCAAATTCCTCCCGGTGGCGGGCCGCGCCCGCACATCATCCATCAGGCGGCAATTCGCCCGCCGCCGTCGTCTCTCGAACACTCTGTTGTCCCTCCGCCTCGCCCGGCGTCGGGACCTCTCAGAACACCTCTCGGAACCACGCGCCAAGGCGTGAGCCGAGACCCACGCGCCGCACCTCGCTCTCCTCGATCTCTTCTTCGAAGCAATCCTGAGTGCGAAGGTGCGCCGCGCCATACTTCACGAGGCCCACGCCGGTCGCGTAGGCGGGGCTGCGGACCACGTCGATCAATCCCCCGATGCCCGTTGGCGCACCACGACGCGCAGGCAACTGGAAAATGCTCTCGGCGTGCTCGGGCATGCCGTCCAGGAGCGTGCTTCCACCCGTGATCACGACGCCGGAGGCCAACATATCGGCGTAGCCCGTCTCCACGATGACGTGGCGACAGGCCTGGAAGATCTCCTCGACACGCGGCTCGATGATGTCGCACAGGACGCGGCGCGGGAGCACCCGCGGCGGGCGACCGCCCACCGAAGGGACCTCGATGGTCTCTTCTTCGTCGACCATGTGGGTCGAAGCGCAGCCGTACTTGATCTTGATGCGCTCAGCTTCCGCCATGGGCGTACGCAAACCCGTCGCCACGTCGTTCGTAAGGTTGATCCCGCCGATGGGGATCACGCTCGTGTGGACGACGGCACCGTCGACGTAAATGATGATGTCCGTGGTGCCGCCGCCGATGTCGATGAGCGCGACGCCGATCTCTTTCTCGTCCTCGCTCAGCACCGCGTCGGCGCTGGCGAGGGGCTGAAGCACCACGTCCAAGACGTCCAGGCCGCAACGCTCGGCGCACTTCTTCAGGTTCGCGACGGCGGTGTTCGCGGCGGTGACCATGTGGACCCGGGCTTCGAGACGCACGCCGCTCATGCCGACCGGCTCCTTGATGCCGTCCTGTTCGTCGACGATGTACTCCTGTGGGAGCACATGGAGCACCTGGCGGTCGCCCGGCAGAGGGATCGCCTTGGTCTGTTCGAGCACGCGCTGGACGTCTTCCTCGGTGACCTCGCGGGTGTGGATGGCAGCGACGCCCTCCTGGTTCATGCCGCTGACGTGGCTGCCAGCGATTCCTGCGTACACCGCGTTGATCTCCACGCCCGCCATCGTCTCGGCCTGTTCCACGGCGGCACGGATCGCACGCATCGTCGACTCGATGTTGACGACCACGCCCTTCTTGAGGCCCTTCGAGGGGACCGATCCGATCCCGATGATGTCGAGCCCCTCTTCGGTCTGCTCGGCGACGATGGCGCAGACCTTCGTCGTCCCCAGATCGAGCCCTGCAATGATGTCGTGTTCGGCCATCCCCATGACTTCCGTGTGCCCGTGCCTAGGTCGACCTCTACACAGGCCCGCCGAACGCATCAAAAAAAGTGCAAGCTCGGGACGGCCCCGAAACCTGCTTTCGGGCCTCTCGCCGCCCGCTGCGCT
>JALVDI010000639.1 GCA_027009115.1 Polyangiaceae bacterium
CGGACCGACGACGATCACGGAGCGGCCGGAGTAGTCGACCCGCTTGCCGAGGAGGTTCTGTCGGAAGCGCCCCTGCTTGCCCTTGAGCATGTCCGACAGCGACTTGAGCGGTCGCTTGTTCGGTCCCGTGATGGTCTTGCCGCGGCGGCCGTTGTCGAAGAGCGCGTCGACCGCCTCCTGAAGCATTCGCCGCTCGTTGCGGATGATGATCTCCGGCGCGTTCAGCTCCACCAATCGCTTCAGGCGGTTGTTGCGGTTGATCACACGCCGGTAGAGGTCGTTCAGGTCGCTGGTCGCGAAGCGACCGCCGTCAAGAGGCACAAGGGGCCGCAGGTCCGGCGGGAGCACCGGCAGCACCGAAAGCATGATCCACTCGGGGCGGTTCCCCGAGTCCTTGAGGGACTCGACCACCTTCAGCCGCTTGGCGAGCTTCGTCCGCTTCGCGATGGAGGTCGCCTCTGCCAGGTCCTTGCGGAGCTGCTCGGCCAGGGCATGGACGTCGATGTCCTTGAGCAGCTCCAGCACGGCTTCGCCACCCATTGCGGCCTGAAAAGCGTCGTCACCGTACTCGTCGAGGAGCTCGTAGTAGCGGTCCTCGCTGAGAAGCTCGCCTTTCTCCAGAGGTGTGTCCCCAGCGTCGATGACGACGTAGCTCTCGCAGTAGAGGACTCGTTCAATGTCCTTTAGCTTGAGGTCGAGCAACGCACCGAGGCGCGAGGGGAGCGACTTCAAGAACCAGATGTGAGCCACGGGCGTGGCCAGATCGATATGCGCCATCCGTTCCCGGCGCACCTTCGACTGGATGACCTCAACGCCGCATTTCTCGCAGACGATGCCGCGGTGCTTCATGCGCTTGTACTTGCCGCAAAGGCACTCGTAGTCCTTCACGGGCCCAAAGATGCGCGCGCAGAAGAGTCCATCCTTCTCTGGCTTGAAGGTACGGTAGTTGATGGTCTCCGGCTTTTTTACCTCGCCGTGCGACCACTCGCGGATCTTCTCGGGTGACGCCAGACCGATCCGGATGGCCGAAAACGAAAGCGGATCCTTGGGCTTTTCGAAGAAGCTGAAGATGTCCTTCATGGGAGTCTCTCAATGGGCGGTTCGTGCCCGAAAATGGTCTTGGGAAAGGGGAGCGGCGAGCCCGAGGCTCGCCCGTGGTTCACTCGGCCACGAGCACGTCGTCGCCGCGGTCGATGGCATCCGCTTCGATGAGCTCGACGTTGAGACAGAGCGCCTGGAGCTCCTTCATCAGGACGTTGAAGCTCTCGGGGAGGCCCGCATCCAAGGTGTAGTCACCCTTCACGATGGCCTCGTACATCCGGGTTCGGCCCTGCACATCGTCGGACTTCACCGTGAGGAACTCCTGAAGCGCGTAGGCCGCACCATAGGCCTCCATCGCCCAGACCTCCATCTCGCCCAGACGCTGACCGCCAAACTGCGCCTTGCCGCCGAGTGGCTGCTGGGTGACGAGCGAGTAGGGCCCGATGCTCCGGGCGTGGATCTTGTCGTCCACGAGGTGATGCAGCTTGAGCATGTACATGATGCCGACGGTGACATCCTCGTGGAAAGCCTCACCGGTCCGTCCGTCGAAGAGCACCGTCTGGCCGTTGGGCTGCGCCCCCGCGAGCTCGAGAAGC
>JALVDI010000640.1 GCA_027009115.1 Polyangiaceae bacterium
GCCCCGCGCCGTCCTCGACGACGGCATCGACCCGAACCTGCCCATCGCCACCGCGACCTTCTTCGGCGCCCGCGCCTACTGCCGCTGGCGCGGCTCCGACCTGCCCACCGAAGCCATGTGGGAGAAGGCCGCCCGCGGCGGCCTCGAGCAGCCCGACATGGGTCAACGAGTGTATCCGTGGGGGAACGACCCCGACGTGCGTGCTGCTGTCGCCGGGATTCAGGACGATGGGCCCGCCGTCGTGGGCTCCTACCCCGAAGACGTGAGTCCCTACGGACTAGTGGACATGGGGGGGAATGTGGCCGAATGGGTACGCGATTGGTCCGATCAAGAATACTATTCCCGCACGGGGCCGGACGTCTGGACCGACCCGACAGGTCCGCGGGCACCCACGGACTTGGAGTACACTTCGTACGTATCGTTCACCCACCTGCTTCGGGGTGGTCGATGGGGCGGGCCTGTCGCCATATTTTCGCATGTGGGGCGGCGCGAACAAGCCGATGGAGACACCGTTTTACCGTGGCTCTTGGATTTCCCGACGGCACGACCCGGCCACTGGGGCGTCCGCTGCGGCCGCTACCTGCCCCGTGACCCGCCCACGCCGCCGACCTCCTGCGATGGCGGCGCCTCCCCCGCCATGCTCTTCGCCGACGCCGACGGGGACGGCTTCGGCGCGGGCGAGCCCTTCCTCGCTTGCCCCGCCGACGGGCTCGTGGCTGTGGGCGGTGATTGCGACGACGCGCACGCCGAGGCCTTCCCGCGCTCCGGGCCCGAGACGAGCGTCGACGGCGCCTGCGCCAACGACCTCGACGACGACTGCAACGGCCTGCGCAACGACGGCTGCGGACCCGGGCGCGGCGAAGAGGTGCTCATCCCGGCCGGCCCCGTGCGTCTCGGTTGCCTCGACACGGACCCCGATTGCGATTCGGACGAGTCGCCTCCGCGCATCGTCGACCTGCCCGCCTTCGCCATCGACAAGTACGAGGTCAGCCTCGGCGAGTTCGAGGCCTGGTTCAACACCTTCTTCCCCAAGGCCGAGCCCGGCACCCTCGTCGTCGAGATGCAGACCCTCGCCCTCTACCGCGGCCCAGGCGGCGCGCCCCGCGCCCATTGGGACTACCAATGGCTGCCCGGGCGCGGCTTTCAGGTCGTCCTCCTGCCCGGCGTCGACCCACGGCTGCCCGTCGGCTCCATCACCGAGTACGGCGCCGCCATGTACTGCCGCGAGCACGGCGGCGCCTTGCCCACCGAGGCGCAATGGGAGAAGGCCGCCCGCGGGGGCCTCGAGCAGCCCGACAGGGGCGCGCGCCTCTACCCCATGGGCGACGAGCTGCCCGCCAGCCTGCGCGCCCACCCCGACGGCGCCGTACCCGTCGGCAGCGACCCGGCCGACATCAGCCCCTACGGCGTCCACGACCTGGCCGGCAACGTCACCGAGTGGGTCCGCGACTTCTACTGGTTCGACACGAGCGAGCTGCCCGAAGGCACCCTCTGGGTCAGCCAGCCATGGAACAGGAGCTATGTCGGCCTCACCCGCTCCACCCGCGGCGGCAGCTACGACAGCCCCGCCACGGAGATGCGCGTCAGCGCCCGCCGCCCGCTCAGCGAAGACGGCGCCGAGCGCCTGCTGCGCA
>JALVDI010000641.1 GCA_027009115.1 Polyangiaceae bacterium
GCGCGCGTGCTCGAGCTGCGTCACCGGGACGAAGCCTTCCGGCGCGACGGCGAAGGCCCCCTCGCGGCGCCAGCCCTCCGGGAGGAAGTCCCACGCGGTCTTGTTGCTCGGCGCCGGCATGCCGGGCGTGTCCGGCGAGGAGAACGAGCGGGGGCCGCCGATGTCCGGCCTGGCAGCGAAGGAACCGGGGGTCGTTCCGCCTCGGGGAGAGGCCGGGTCGGAGGCGCCGTGAAGAGGCAAGGGGTGCTTGAGCTCGGTCATCTCGCTGCTGCTTTCTGCTGGGGCGCAGGACGAGACGCACGGGCGGCGTCGCGTTCCCTACGCCGGCATGATCCGGATCAGGTTCCACGGGTTCGTCTCAGCCCTCGGGCGCCCCGCGCGACCCACGGACCGTAGCGCCGGCCCCTGAGCGATACAAGGGTCGCCGTGGGGTTCGACCGCCTGCGCCGTCAGAGGCCCTGGGAGCGGAGCCAGGCCACGAGCCCGGCGAAGAACTCCTTGTGGTCGAAGCCGTTGCCGAAGCCCGGGGAGTCGCCCAGCAGGTGTCCCACTTGGTCGAGGTGGTCGGCGGGGATGCACCCGAGGAAGGTGCCCCAGCGCGCGTCCTCGATGCGGACGAGGCCGTCGTTGGGGTAGGGCGAGCCGAAGCCCCCGTCGACGATCGCTTCGCTGATGGCGAGGAGGGGGTCGATGGGATCGAGGTAGCCCTCCCAGCGTTCGAGGAAGGCGGGCGCCGCGCCGTCGGGAGCGCACTGCGAGAAGGCGAAGCGCCGATCGCTGCGGCCGGCGATGGAGTAGTAGGGGATGCCCGCGACGTCCGGGTACCGCTCGTTGAAGGCCGCGGCTCCTTCTCGGGAGAGCTGACGCAGAGCCTCGAAGAGGCTCGTCTCGCGGCCGACCTCGTCGTAGAGGGGCGCACCGAGGAGGCGTACGAGGTCGTCCACCAGTGCCGCGAGGCGGTCGTCCTCGACCACGCCCAGCAGCACGTCGAGCATCGGCGTGCCGCGGTGAGGGGTGCCGAGGGTCGTGACGCTGGCGATCCATTCGGGGCGCTCGTGGGCGACGTAGCGCGCATCGAGACCGCCCTGCGAGTGACCGATGAGGTTGACCTTGCCGTAGCCCGTCTCGTCGAGGATGGCCTCGACTTCGGCCAAGAGTTGCTCCCCGCGTCGGGTGGAGTCGCCAAAGGGGTCGACGGCGGGAGTGAAGACGAGCGTCTCACCCCGGCGCGCGAGGTCCTCGCGGACCTCGAAAAAGTAGGTGAGGAAATCGGCGCCGGCGAAGTCTTCGAAGCCGAAGAAGCCGTGCGCCAGGACGATCGGGTAGGGAGGGCCAAGGGGGGCGGCGGCGTCGTCGAGGGATGGCCCAGCGTCCATGGGTGGGGGCGGGCCGGCGTCGGTCGTGGCGTCCGGGGGCGAGGCGTCGGCCGTCGCGTCCAGCGTGCCGCCGTCGGATCCGTCCGGGAGCCCCCCATCGGGTGCCGCGGCCCCCCCGCCGCAGGCGAGGAGCGCGAGGGTGAGGGGGCTGAGGGCAGCGACTCGTGGCCAGCGCGGCATGGGGGTTCCGCCCGAGAGTCTAGCAGGGGTCGGGTGGCGAGCCGTGTGCTATGTCCGGCGGACCATGGACGACGAGCAGCGCTACGATCCCGCCGCCATCGAGCCCAAATGGCAGCGCTTCTGGGAGGACGACGGCACCTTCCGCACGCCCGAGCGCCCTTCGGGCGACAAGCTCTACGTGCTCGATATGTTCCCCTACCCCTCGGGTGCGGGGCTTCATGTCGGTCACCCGGAGGGCTACACGGCGACGGACATCGTGGCGCGAGCCAAGCGCGCCCAGGGCGTGTCGGTGCTGCACCCCATGGGCTTCGACGCCTTCGGGCTGCCGGCGGAGCAGCATGCGGTCAAGACAGGCACCCACCCGGCCAAGAAGACGGCGGAGAACATCGCGACCTTCCGCCGCCAGCTCAAGCGCCTGGGTTTCAGTTACGACTGGAGCCGGGAGATCGACACCACGGATCCTGGCTACGTTCGCTGGACGCAGTGGATCTTCCTGCAGCTCTTCAAGCGCGGCCTCGCCCGGCAAGACGACGTCAAGGTCAACTGGTGTCCGGCTCTGGGCACCGTGCTGGCCAACGAAGAGGTCATCGATGGGAAGAGCGAGCGCGGCGGCCATCCCGTCGAGCGGCGGGCGATTCGGCAGTGGGTGCTCGAGATCACCAAGTACGCCGACCGCCTCCTCGAGGGGCTGAAGACCCTCGACTGGCCGAACTCGACGCGGACGATGCAGCAGGAGTGGATCGGTCGCTCGGAGGGAGCCGAGGTCGAGTTCGGAGTCGACGGTTTGGACGCGACCATCGAGGTCTACACGACGCGCCCCGACACTCTCTTCGGCGCGACTTTTGTCGTGCTCGCGCCGGAGCACCCGCTCGTGCCGCAGGTTACGGCTCCGGAACGACGCGAGGCGGTCGAGGCGTATGTCGAGGCCGCGAAGAACAAGAGCGACCTCGACCGGCAGAAGCAGAAGACCGGCGTGTTTACCGGCGGCTACGCGATCAACCCGGTCAACGGCGCGAAGGTCCCGATCTGGATCGCCGACTACGTGCTGTGGGGCTACGGCACGGGCGCCATCATGGCCGTGCCGGCGCATGACACGCGGGACTTCGAGTTCGCCAAGGCGTACGACATCCCCATCGTCGAGGTGGTCAGCGACGACGGAAAGCCGAGCGGCGAGTTGACGCGAGCGCGCCCCGAGCCAGGGATCGCCCTCAACAGCGGCAAGTACGACGGGATGCCGACCGAGGAGGTCAAGCGAGCGATCGTCGCGGACCTCGAGGAGGCGGGCAAGGGGCGTGGGCGCACCCAGTACAAGCTCCGCGATTGGGTCTTCAGCCGGCAGCGTTACTGGGGCGAGCCGATTCCCATCTACTTCCCGGTCCGCGGGCAGGGCGACCCACGGGAGGGGACGGAAGGCGTCGACTTCACCGTCGACTACGACACGCCCATCCCCGTCGATGAGGCGGAGCTGCCGGTGACGCTCCCGGAGCTCGAGGACTACCGTCCCGGCGACGATCCCCGGGGCGTCTTGGCGCGCGCCAAAGAGTGGCGGTTCTTCCAGAAGGACGGTCGGTGGTTTGCCCGCGAGACGAACACGATGCCGCAGTGGGCGGGCTCGTGCTGGTACTACCTTCGCTTCTGCGACCCACACAACGACGAGCAGCCCTGGTCGCCCCAGGCCCTCGAAGCCTGGCTGCCCGTCGATCTCTATGTCGGGGGCGCCGAACACGCCGTGCTGCACCTGCTCTACGCTCGCTTCTGGCACATGGTGCTCTACGACGCCGGCTATGTGCCCGTGCCCGAGCCGTTCCAGAAGCTCGTCCACCAGGGAATGATCCTCGGCGAGATCGAGTATCTGGACGCCGAGGGGCGCTCCTACGCGCCCGACGAGCTCGACAAGCGCGGCGACGGATACGTGGTCCGGCGTGACCCTTCTATCCACGTCGAGGCGAAGGCCCACAAGATGAGCAAGTCGCGGGGCAACGTCATCAACCCGGACGACATCATCCGCGCGCACGGCGCCGACGCGCTGCGCGTCTACGAGATGAGCATGGGGCCTCTGGAGGCGACGAAGCCCTGGAACACCAAGGACATCGCAGGCACCAGCCGCTTTCTCACCCGCTGCTGGCGGCTCGCGAAGGAAGCCGTCGACGCCGAGCCCGACGAGGGGACGCTCCGCGAGGCGCACAAGTGCATCGCGAAGGTGACCGCGGACATCGACGCGCTCAAGATGAACACGGCCATCAGCGCGATGATCGTGCTGTCGAACCACCTGCAGAAGGTCGAAGGGGGGCCGCCCAAGAAGGTCGTGGCCATCCTCGCGCAGCTCCTGCACCCGTTCGCGCCACACCTCGGCGAGGAGATGTGGGAGCTGCTGGGACACGCGCCTTCGATTCAGCGGGCGCCGTGGCCACAGGCCGACCCGGCGCTCGTCGAGGACGACGTCGTCGAAGTCCCGGTCCAGATCCGCGGCAAGAAGCGCGCGGTCCTGCGCTTGCCGAAGGGCGCGAGCGAGGCCGAGGCGCTAGCGGCGGCGCGGCTGGAGCCGAAGATCGCCGAGGCCCTCGAGGCGGGCACCCTCCGCAAGACCATCTGGGTGCCCGACCGGATCCTCAACCTCATCGTCACCTGAGGCCGCCGCGCGCGCCGCCGGAGCGACGGTCCGGCGGGAGCTTCGTGGACGGGTGGGGGACGAGGCACGGCCAGGATGGGCGATCTCGTCACCTGAGGCCGCCGCGCGCGCCACCGGAGCGACGGTCCGGCGGGAGCTTCGTGGACGGGTAGGGGACGAGCCATGGCCAGGATGGGCGATCGACCGCCCAGCGTGCCGCGAAGGCGTCGCGCAGGACCCCTTCGGCCATCTTCGCGTGCGGGCTGAATCCCCAGATGGCCTCCTGCGAGACGTCGTCGAGGTAGGCGTAGTAGCGCCAGAGGAAGAAGCCGACGAACCACGGCTCGTCGAGGAAGGCGCGGAACATCGCGTCCAGGGCGCGAGCTTGCTCGCGCTCGTCGACCACGACGTCGGCCATTCCGTCGGGCCACAGCCACGGCTGGACGGCGGCGTCTTCGCGGGTCGTGTAGCCGATCTCGACGAAGAGCACGGGCATGTCGAGGACCTCGGCGAGTTCATGGACGTCTTCGGCGATCGCCGCGGCGCGGCGCGTGTACTCCTCGTCGGTCGCGCCGGGGTCGTCGGCCAGCGGGTAGAAGGCGTTGATGCCCACGAGGTCGAGCTGGTCCCAGAAGAGAACGTCTTGCGCCTCGTCCCAGTTGGCGCTGTAGGTGAGCAGGCCGCCGAAGACCGCCCGGATGTCGGCGATGAGGCGCGTCCAGAAGCCCCCGAAGCGGCCCGACCAGCTCTTGCACTCGACGCCGATGCTCAGGGCGTCGGCGCCCGCTTCGGCGGCGTCCCGGGCCCAGGCGAGGACGAAGCGGCGGTAGCTCTCCTGGTAGGCGGCCCAGCCCTCGGGTGTGCCGGGGTCGATCTCGCCTCGCCAGCCTCCCGTTTCGATCCAGAGGTGCGGGATCAGCAGTACCTTCAGACCGCGGGCTTTGGCCTGGCGGATCATCGCGCGGACAGCCTCCCGGTTCTCCTCGTAAGGGGCCTCGAAGTCCATGAGGATCTCGGTGCTCTGCAGGTCCCACAGCCGGCCAAAGGGGGTGATGCTCACCCAGTTTGCGCCCATCTCGGCCAGGTGATCGAGGAGCGCGGCGCTCGCTTCGGTGCCGTAGCCTCGACCCGGCTGCTGGATCGACTCGATCGGCCCGACGGTGACGCCGCGGATCCCCTCGCGGCCGCTTTCCGACCAGCCCTCGGCCCCCGGCGGCAACACGTGCCACGCCGCGGCGGCGTTGGGGACCAGGAGCAGGAGCGGCAGCAGGGCCCGGAGCATGGACGCGGAGCCTAGAGCGTGATCCATTGCGGTGGAAGGGCCCTGGTTCGTCCCGACGGCGCGTGGCGGCGGCGTTGCTTCTGCGGCGCGATGCTCGAGCGTCGCCTTCTCGGAGTGCCTTGCCCTCCGCTGGGTCTTTGGCAGCCCCGCATTCTATCGGGACCCACCCATTCATCCGGCACGGATCGCGGTCGAAGCGTTCGACCTCCCCTCCCTCTCGAAGAGGCCCTTGGCGTCTGGGGCGAGCGGTCCCATCTTTGGCTCATGGAGCCGCCCCCCAAAGTCCTCATCTACGGGGTTGACTGGTGCCCCTATTGCGTCATGGCCAAGCGCCTTTTCGCGGACAAGGGCGTCCCCTTCGAGTGGATCGACGTCGACGGAGAGCGCGAGCGGCGGGCGTGGCTGCGCCAGGTGACGGGGCAGCGGACGGTCCCGCAGATCTTCATCGACGACCGCCCCTACGGCGGCTACTCCGATGTTGCCGCGCTGGACCGCCGGGGTGAGCTCGACGCCCTCCTCGGCGCCGGCGAGCGCTAGCCATCCAAGGGAGACTGTCATGGGAGAGATGAAGCAGGTCGTACAGGAGCTTCGTGCCTTCCTCGCGAAGCTCGAGGAGAGGCCCGACATCGAGGTGCGCGAGGGGAAGATCGGACCGGGAGCATCCGCGGAGCTCGTCGAGCGTATCCGCGCTCTGGATCCCGAGCTCGCGGAGCTCTACGCGGAGGCCAACGGCATCTGGATCGAATGGGAGTTCGTCGAGCCGCCCGGGGGTGGTTGTATTCTCGTAAACGAAGTCGAGGAGCCCCCGCTCTTCACGACTGACGAGGAGTACTACATGGGCTTCGGCGAGGGCGTCCGCGCATGCCTGGTCGATGAGAACGCCACGGAGACAGGCGGCTGGTTGCTGCGGGACCCCTCGGGGAAGACCCGCATCGTTTACGCCACCCTGGGCGGAGGCGAGCAAGGCATCGAGCTGTGCGACACCATCGCCGAATACTTTCGGCTCGTCATGCAACACGGTGCGGTGCGCCACTGGCCCCGGGTCCGCGTGCAGGGCTTCGGTGACGACGAGGTCTCCGCTGCGGTCCGGCGGTTTCAGGCTCCACCGCCCGTTCCAGAGCCGGCGTAGCCAGACGCGCGCGCCCGCCTTTGGCTCTTCCCGAAGGTGGGCGCGGCGCGGCGCCCAGGCTCAAGCTGCGCGAAGCGGCTGCCGGGTCCCGAACCAGAGCCTACGCGGGGACAACAACGGCGGAGGGCACGAAGCGGGTCGCACAGCTCCGGTAAGGCGAGCCTACGCAGTTCAGCCCTTTGGATGAGCAAAGACGAGAGGCGGACCCGAGGGCCCGCCTCTGTGTCGAAGGGTCGACGCGAAGGCGGTCGCCCTCAGAAGGCGA
>JALVDI010000642.1 GCA_027009115.1 Polyangiaceae bacterium
TCGTCGAGCTCGCCTCCAACCGTTATACGCACCGGGTCACCGAGCTCTTCGTCTCCGAGCCGATCAACTTCGCCGTCATGGGCTTCTTCGTGGTGACGGCGCTCCAGGCGATCTTGGTGGCCGTCACCTTCGACGTGGACGGCGACATCACCGGCGTGCCCCACATCCCCAGCTTCGGGATGACCGTGGCGTTGGGGATGCTGGCGCTCTGCCTCCTGTTGCTCTTGCCCTATTTCGCGTTTGTCTTCGACTTCCTCAGTCCCATCCACATCGTCGATCGCATTCGCCGACACAGCATGAAGATCGTCGGGAAGGGGCCGCGGGTGGACGTGCGCGCCCGACAGGCCGAAGCGGTCCGTGGGGTCGAGCAGATCGCCGACGTGGGCCTGAACGCCATGGAGCACAAGGACAAGGGGATCTCGATGGCCAGCGTCGACGCGCTGAAGGCCATGGTCCTGGACTTCCAGGGTATCCGCGGGGAGCTCGAGCCGGAGTTTTTTCGGGTGGAGGGCGAGCTGGCGCACAACCCGGATTTTGTCTCGATGTCCGACGACGTCCTGGAGGCGGTCACGCGGCGCCGGATCTGGTTCGAGATGAAGGTGCTGCGCAAGTACCAGACCCTCTACAACGAGGCGCTCAACCGGATGCGCGACATCAACTACCTGATCGCGATCAATACCCGCCACCTGGCGTTGCACGCGCTCGAGTCCGGCCACGAAGAGCTCTTTCAGCTCGTCATCAAGTTCTTCAACACCTATCTGCGCGCGACCGTCAACGCTCGGGACGTCCGCACGGCGTACAACGTCCTGCACCAGTACCGCCTTCTGGCCGAGGAGGCACTGCACCACGGCGGAGGCGCCATCAGCATCGAGATTGCGCGTTATTTCAAGTACTACGGGCTGGTCGGCTTCAACGCGAAGCTCCCCTTCGTGCTCGAGACGGTCGCCTACGACCTGTGCGCGCTCAACGAGCTGGCCTTTGACGAGCGTTCGCAGGCGCACCGAGCGCTGCTCCGGATCTTCCTGCAGGTCGACAAGGAGAGCGAGTCCGACGTGCAGGAAGTCAGCCTTCGCGGCGTCCGTAAGGCACAGGTCAAGCTCGCGACCTACTACCTGTTGCATGGTGACGAAGAGCTCGCCCGGGAGATCTACCGCGACATGGAGCGTGAGCGTCGCGACCGCCTCGCGAGCATTCGTGACGAGCTGCTTGGCGTGCAGTCCGCCGAGTTCTGGGAGGTCAGCGACCGCGGCGTGAACTTCGACTATCTCAGCCCGGAGCGCAAAGAGAAGCTGATCGAGTTCTTCTCCTGGTTCGAGGATCTCGCCCCATCTCGGCCGTCGATCGAGCTCGCCCTCCCGAACGCTGCGGAGGTCGCGACGGCGGCGGCGAAGTCGGGCGGCACCGAGGGGGCGTTGCACGACGTCCCCGGAGGTGGGGTCGATCCCGGGGCGCAGTGAGCGGCGTCGGTCCGCGTCGGTCGAAGGATCCGCCCTGGCACCAGCCGTGACGGGTCGCGGTCGCGAGGCTCCCCGGCGTGATGCGGCCGGGCGAGGTGGTCTTGAAGAGGTTCAAGGTGCCATGCGCCGCGCAGGGGCGCGCTCCCGGCCGTGAGGCGCGGAGAGGTACTGGG
>JALVDI010000643.1 GCA_027009115.1 Polyangiaceae bacterium
GCCTCCAGCCTCCAGCCGCCAGCCTCCAGCCTCCAGCCTCCAGCCTCCAGCCTCAGCCTCCAGCCTCCCTCAACCCTCGCCGGCGCGGATCGGCGCGGTCTCGAGGAAGCGCCACTCGTCGTTGTCGCGGATGCTTCGCTCGAGCTCCCACTGGTCGCGGAAGAGCGCCACGAGACGACCGTCCTGGTCGAGGACCACCATCGGGATGCGGCGCGCGAGCATCTCCTCGGGCGTCTGGGGGCCTTCGACCCACCGGGCGTGCTCGTAGGGCAGCCGATCAAACGCGATCTTGGCTCCGTATTCGTGCTCGACCCGGTAGGTGAGCACTTCGAACTGAAGCTTGCCGACCACACCGCAGATGGGATCCTTCTCGCGTCCGGGCTCGAAGAAGAGCTGCACGGTCCCCTCCTGCGCGAGCTGGTGGATGCCCTTCTGGAGCTGCTTGCGCTTGAGCGGGTCGCGCAGCTCGAGGCGCCCGAAATGCTCCGGTGAGAAGCGCGGCACGGCGTCGAAGCTCATGGGCCCGCCCGTCGAGATCGTGTCGCCGATCCGGAAGATGCCCGGATCGTAGAGCCCCACGATGTCGCCGGCGTACGCCTCCTGGATGCTCTCACGCTCCTGGGCGAAGAACTGCTCAGCACGGTTGAGGCGGATCTGTTTGCCGAGTCGGTAGTGATGCACGCGCATCCCGCCCTCGAACTTGCCGCTGCAGATGCGCACGAAGGCGATGCGGTCTCGGTGCGAGGGGTCCATGTTCGCCTGCACCTTGAAGACGAACGCGCTGAAGCGGTCGTCGGCCGGCGAGACGACGACTCCGCCGGCGGCTTCCCGCGGGCCGGGCGGTGGACAGAGCCCCTCGAAGGCCTTGAGGAAGGGCTCGACACCAAAGCTGTTGAGGGCGCTGCCGAAAAAGACCGGCGTCAGCTCCCCGGCAAGGAAACGCTCATGGTCCCACTCGTCCCCGGCACCGTCGAGGAGCTCGATCTCCTCGCGAAGCTGGCTGGCCGCGTCCTCGCCGAGCATCTCGACCAGCTTGGGGTCGTCGAGCTCGCACGCCTCCGTCGACGCCTTGGCCGCATTGCCCCTGTCGCCTTTGGTAAAGCGCATGACCGACTTCGACGGCCGATCGTAGACCCCCTGGAAGAGGTCGCCGCTGCCGATCGGCCAGGTGATCGGGAAGCTGTGGATACCAAGCACGTCCTCTACCTGCGAGGTGAGCTCGAAGGGGTCGCGGGAGGGGCGGTCGAGCTTGTTGATGAAGGTGACGATCGGGATGCCCCGCATGCGGCAGACGTGGAAGAGCTTCCGCGTCTGCGGCTCGACGCCCTTGGCCGCGTCGAGGATCATGATGGCGCAGTCCGCCGCCGTCAGTGTTCGGTAGGTATCTTCGCTGAAGTCGTTGTGGCCCGGCGTGTCGAGCAGGTTCCACCGCAGCCCGTCGTATTCGAACTGGAGTACGGAGGAGGTGACCGAGATGCCGCGCTGCTTTTCGAGAGCCATCCAGTCGCTCGTCGCCGCACGCTTGCTCTTGCGCGACTTGACCGAACCGGCCATGTGGATCGCCCCACCGTAAAGCAGCAGCTTCTCGGTGAGGGTCGTCTTGCCGGCGTCGGGATGAGAGATGATGGCGAAGGTCCGCCGCCGCTGGTACTCGCGAGCCATGAAGGCGGTGGGATAGCAGAGCCTCCCACCCGTGCTACCTCTTCGGCGATGCGGCGCCTCCGCCTGACCCTCCGGTTCTTCCACATCGTCTGGGTCTTCTGGGCGACGCTGTGGATCTACGCGCTGCGACGCCTCCGGGCCGGGCGGCTGAGCACCGAGGGACGCGAGCAGCTGCGCGGGGAGGTCCTCGCCGACATGCTCCAGCGCCTGGGGGCCACCTTCGTCAAGTTCGGCCAGATCCTCAGCACGCGCCCTGACCTCGTGGGACCGGGCATCACCGGCGCCCTCGCCCGACTCCAGGACCGCGTCGCCCCCATTGCCTTCGAGGAGGTGACGCGGGTGCTCGACGAAGAGCTCGACCCGACCTCCCGCGCGCGCCTCGTGACGATCGATCCCGAGCCGATCGCCGCCGCGTCCGTCGCGCAAGTGCACCGAGCCGAGCTCGACGACGGCGCCAAGGCGGCCGTGAAGATTCAGCGGCCAGCGGCCCGTGTTCAGGTCGAGCGCGACCTCGTCCTGATGATGAGCTGGGCTCGGTTCTTCGATCGGATCCCTTCCGTACGGATGCTGTCCTTACCCGGCGCCATCGAACGCTTCGGCGAAGCGATGCGCAACCAGCTCGATTTCCGCCTGGAGGCCGCCAACAACCACCGCTTCGCCGAGAACTTCGCGACCGTCGAGGGGGTGGACGTGCCCCGCCTCTACGACGCGCTCTGCACCGAACGCGTCCTCACGATGGAGCTCGTCGAGGGAGTGCGCGCGACCGAGCCCGAGCGAGTCGGCGGGGACCGCAAGAAGCTCGCAAAACGCGGGTTGGGCGCGATCCTCAAGATGGTCTTCGACGACGGCTTCGTGCACGCGGACCTGCACCCCGGCAACATCCTCCTCACACCGGACGACCGCGTCGTGCTCCTCGATCTGGGCCTCGTCGCCGAGATCGACGACGACCTCAAGGCGCCGTGGATCCAGACCTTCGTCGCCCTCTCTCAACAGGACGGCGCCCTCGCGGCGCGGCTCTTTTACACCTACGCGCCGCGAGTCGGCCGCGTCGACTACGCCGCCTTCGAGGCCGACGTGCTCGCCCACTTCGCGAGCTTCCACGGCAAGCCGCTGCACGAGCTCGAGGCCAGCCAGGTGCTGGCGGGGATGATGAACATCCTGCGGCGGCACCGGGTGCAGATCGACCCGGTCTTCACCGTCGTCAACCTCGCGATGGTCGTGGCCGAGGGCCTGGGCAAGCAGCTCGATCCCGACCTCGATCTCATCGCCGAAGCGACGCCGCATCTGATGCGCGCCATCGCCAGCGCCCCGCCGCCGCGCCCACCCCGCCGCGAGGTGCCGGCGCAGCGCTGAACCCGCGCAACACCGCCCCCGCTTCAAACCCGCTCGAGGATCGCCGCCGCCCCGAGCCCGCCGGCGGCACAGATCCCCAACAGCGCCGTCGATAGGCCCCGGAGCTGCAGCTCGTTGGCCATCGTCGTGACCATGCGCGCCCCGGTCGCACCGAAGGGATGGCCAATGGCGATGGAGCCGCCGTGGACGTTCGTCCGCTCCGGGTCGAGGCGCCCGACGCGGCCGGCCCGACCAAGCCGCTCGCGCCCGAAGGCGTCGCTCTCCAAAGCCTTGACCACGCTGAGGACCTGGGCGGCGAACGCTTCGTGCATGTCGACGAGGTCCACGTCACAAAGCTCCATGCCCGCCCGCTCCAGCGCCTTGGGCATGGCGAAAGCGGGCCCGAGGAGGAGCTGGTCGCTCGGGTCGACACCCACGTAAGCCCAGCTTCGGAGCGCCGCCAAGGGTTGCAAGCCGAGGGCCTTGGCCTTCTCTTCGCTCATCAGGAGCACCGCCGCCGCCCCGTCGGTGAGCGGCGAGGCGTTGCCCGCGGTGACCGTCCCGTCGCGGGCGAAGACCGGCTCGAGCCGAGCCAGCTGCTCGATGGAGGTGTCTGGACGCACGAGGTCGTCGGCCCGCACCGCGCCGGCGGCAGCCGTCACCGGCGCGACCTCCCGGTCGAAACGCCCCGACTCCATCGCCGCTGCCGCCCGCGCATGGGAACGGGCCGCGAGCTCGTCCTGCGCCGCTCGGCTCACTCCGTTGCGCCGCGCCATCCGCTCGGCCGCCTCCCCCATGACCTCGCCGGTGGTACGCTCCGCGATTCTGGGCACCCTCGGCAGCAGCTCGCCGATCGGAGTCAGCTGCGCGAGCGCACCGAGGTAGTCCCGCACGCCCTTCGCCTTGCCCAGCGCGATGGGCGCCGCCGCCTGCACCAGCTTCTGCGGCAGCTTGATCTCGGCGTTGCTGATCGAGTCCGACCCCCCCGCGATCACCGCGTCCGCCTCCCCACGCTCGATGAGCGCGGCCGCCGAGGTGATGGCCTCGAGGCCCGAGGCGCACGCCCGTGTGACCGTCACCCCGTGCACCGACGAGGGAAGCCGTAGATCCAGAGCGATCTCACGCGCCACGTTCGGCGACATGCTCGGGAGAACCACGCCCCCCCAGACGATGGCGTCCAGGGCGTCCCTCGGAAAGGAGGTGCGGTCGAGCAGCGCGCGGGTCGCCGCGTCGGCGAGGTCGATGGTGTCGAGAGCGAGGAATGCGCCGAAGGCCTTCACGAAGGGCGTACGCACTCCGGCGACGATCACCGCGCGCCGGCTCCGGCGCTTGCGGCTCTTCCCCTTGTTCTTCTTGGCCTTCTTGGCCTTCTTCTTGCGCTCCTTGTCGCCTCGCTTCTTCTTGTCGCTCTTTCCCCCCTTGCGTGGCGATGGGGGACTGAGCGGCCCCGTGCCGTGACCGATGGCGCTCGTCGTCTTCTTGGTGGTCATGCCCGTACGCTCCAAGGGCGGGCCCAACGGCCCGCGCCCGCCGCATGCTAACAGCCCGGCCCCAGAGCATGACGCTCCCGCAAGGCGACCCCCTCGGCGCCGCCCCGGGAAGGAGCGCCGCACATCCTGGCGCCGAGGTTCTCCCTAGCGACAGTCTCCGGGGTTGCGTGCGGGCGAGGCCGTGCACCCCGCCGGGTTGGGATCGCGCGAGTCGTTGAAGCAACCCACCCCAGGACACCACGAGCAAAAGCCGGACGCCGCGCAGGTCTCGCAGTCGGCCGCAGTGCAGTCGATGCAGGCGCTCGGCTCGTCCTGCCATTGGGCGCAGGAAGCTCGCTGGGCGTCGGGCATGCACTGGCCAGACGACTCACACCATCCACAGCCCGCCTCGTGGTTGCAGTCCACGCACGACGTGAACTCGCTGCACTCCGGGGTCGAGCCTCCGCACGTCGGATGGGGATGCCGCACAGTGCTGCTACACGCGCTCTCGCTCGTGCAAGCCCACTTCCCATCGGCGCACACGGCCCAGCCACAGCGGTCCGCGCTGCAACCGGCTCCGGGGAGCTGCACGCACTCTCCGCTCGGCACGTCGCGGCCGAGCACCGACGAACGACAGCTCGCGCCTCCACTCGGGTGACAGGCCGCGTTCTCGTGGAGGGTGCCGCAGGAGGAGGCCGTGGTGCAGGACCAGCGACCGTCCCTGCACTGATACACACCGCACCCGGACGCGCACTCGGCATGCTCGGACCCCCGCCTGCGAGGTCCAACCTGCACGCATTCGCCGTCGCTGACGAGACGACCGAGGGTGGCGCTCCGACAACCCCGGCGAGGCCGAGGCATGGGCGGCGAGGGGTCTCCACAGCCCGGAGCGGAGAGGATCGTGGAGCACGAGTCCACAGACGCCGGGCAGGTCCAGCGGCCGTTGCGACACAAATAGGCACCGCAGCTCGCGCTTCCGCAAGCTGCACGGGACACCTGCACGCACGCGCCGCTGTCGACGCGCATGCGCCTGCTCGCCGAGTAACAGGACGCGCCGCTGGGCTCAGGCATCGTCGTGCCCGCGTCCATCGGTGCTCCCGCGTCCACGCCGCCTCCTCCGCACGCGGCTCCCGTGCCCAGCCGGTTGTAGGCTTGAATCAACGAAGTGTAGGGGGGCACATACACCGAGCCGAGCCGCCGCATGGCCTGGCGGATGTTGAAGTGCAGATGAATGGTGGTCGGGGTGCCCCGGAACACGTTCGACACCATCCCGAGTCGATCGCCGCAGCGAACCCTCTGCCCCCGCCGCACGCGCACCCGGGACATGTGTAGATAGTGGTATTGGGTTCCGTCTCGCCCCGTCAGATAGACCGAGTAGCTCCCGATGTGCGTGATGGTCCCGTCGACCACGGCGACCGCCGGGTGCACGTTGGCCCGGCACGTGGCCGGTCGAATGTCTTGCCCCTGGTGGCCCCGCCCCGCGGGGCACAGCGGCATCCGCCAACGGCGACTCTCACAGTAGTTGTCATGCCAGGGAAAGGAGTAGTTGCGCCGGTCGCACTGCCCTCCCCTCGGCCCCCTGGCCCCGCCCACACCCCAGACCTGGGAGTTCGCGTAGGCCGGCCCGTTCTCGAGCGGGAAGCGCATGCCCGGGGCATAGACCCGGGAGTCGCGACGCCCTCGCCCGGAACCCCGCACGAGCTCCCCGGCAGGGCGAAACTGCGCCAGCGCGCCGGCTGCGTCCAGGAGCAGCAGGGCGCCGACCGTCGTGACCCACGCGGCGGACCGAACGCGCATGCCCTTCATGGCCCTGCCTCCAGCTGCGAGGCGAGCTCGACGAGATAGTCCGAGCTCGCACAGCGCCTGTCGATGGGAGAGGCGCATTCGATGTCGAGCGAATAGGCCGCTCCGTTCTCTTCCCACGTGATCGTTCGGACGCCTTCGTTGACCGTGTCGTAGCCGGCAAAGCCGCGGACCGTCACGGTGGGCGTCGTGTCGCCGAGGTCCTCCGGCGGCTCCACGAACGCAGTCGTCCCATGAAGGTAGATCGCCACCTGTTCGTCTCGGTACGAGGCGCCGTACCAGAGGCGTTCCGTCGTGAGCACGACGTCGTCGAATCTCGACGGGAGCAGGAGAACGGGGACCTCCGTGGCCTCCAAGTCTCCCGGGTTCATCTCCACCGGCTGGGGAAGGTTCTCGTGCGAGCTCGTGCAGGCGACGAGCAAGCCCAGCCACAGCCCTCCAACTCTCAAGCCCCTGTTCATTGACACATCACTCCCGCGGCCTCGGCGAGGTCCGAGGCAAGGCAATACTGTTGGGCGCCGGAACCACAACAGCGCAAACCTGCGTCGCACGGCATCTCGGCGCTG
>JALVDI010000644.1 GCA_027009115.1 Polyangiaceae bacterium
GTTCCGTTGGGCCTCGAGCGGGTCATCGAGCGTGCGCTGGCCAAGGAGCAGGCGGACCGCTGGCGCTCCGCCGAGGAGTTCGCCTCGGCGCTCGTGCCCTTCGGAGGGCGGGTCGTTCCCTTTGAAGACTGCCCGAGCGACAGCTTCACGATGGACCTGCTCCGGATTCGGGCGCGGGAGACGGCGCAGCATCCGGCGGTCAGCGCGCAGGAGGCGGCGGAGCTTCTGGAACTGCGCCGTCGCCGAGGAACCGAGCACGCCGGCGGGGGACAGGCGCGCACCGTGACCGACGCCGCGGCCGCGCCGGCGGAGCGAACACAGGTCGAGGCTTTCGCAGGGCCGCAGCCGACCCACGAAGCTCTGAGCGCGGCGGCACTCCCGGCGGGTGGGGCTCCGGCGGAAGAGGCGACCGTCGCCGACATCCGATGCTACGCCGGCCGCGTCGCCCTCGCGGTGCTGCGCTTCGTGGCTCAACGTTTCGGAGAGCGGGCTCTGAAAGACCTTCTCGCCACGTTGCCCGAGAGCTCTCGGCAGGTCTTCGAAGGAGGCGTCACGCCCGAGGCGTGGGTCCGCTACGATGCGGTCGACTCCCTCGTGCAGCACGTCGATGCGCGCCTCGGCCGCGACGACCTCCACCTCGTGGTGCAGTGCGGCGAGGCCATCGCCGACGGTGCGGTCGAGCTCATGCGCGCCGTCAGGCCTCCGGCTCCGCCACCGGAGGTCCTGCTGAGCGACATGCCGACGGTCTGTGGGCAGCTGTTGCGCGGCGTGGACGTGAAGGTCGGTCGGCTCGGCCGCGGCTACGGGCGCCTCGAAGTGGACGAACGCGGGGAGTCCAGCCTCGTGTTCTCGGTGCTGCTCATCGGCTTCCTCGACCGGGCTCTCGAGCTCTTCGGTGCGACGGAGGTCGAGGTCAACCTGATTTCCTCACCGGCCCTCGGCGACGACGCGGGAGTCTACGAGGTGAGCTGGATCAGCTGAGGCGAGATGGGTTCAGAGGCAGACCGGTGGGAGGCTCCGGAACTCATCCGCCAGCGTGCCGTAGTCGTCGAAGCGCACGCCTCCAAAGAGGTTGCCGTCGAGCTGGTAGAGCAGTCGCCGCTCCGGGGCGACCCCCGCGGTCTGGAACGCTTCGGCGTCGGATTCCTTGTTGCCAATGGCGTAGGTCGGGACGATCCCGAGGCGGTCGGCCAGGTCCGCGAGCTCGCCGACCTTGAAGTCCAGCGCCGCACTGCCGAGAGCCCCTGTGAAGCCGAGGGTCGTGTGGACTACCCCCGGCGGTAGGTCGCGCTCGGCGATCCACTCATGGGTCCGCGCGTGCAGCCAGTGGGGTCGCGCGG
This sequence comes from Polyangiaceae bacterium, assembly GCA_027009115.1. Lineage (GTDB taxonomy): Bacteria > Myxococcota_A > Polyangia > Polyangiales > Houyiibacteriaceae > JALVDI01. The sequence goes on from JALVDI010000644.1 coordinate 1,341, forward strand.
TCAGATAGAACAGGAAGTAGCCGCGCTCGGCGAGGGCCGTGAGAGCTTCGGGCGCGCCCGGCTGGACCGCCGGTGAGGGGCCCGACAGGAGCGTGCGCCACTCGGCCGTCTCGCTCTCCGTCAAGGTTCCGTCGACGTCGGTGACGACGACTCGGGCACCCGCGGGCAGCACCTGGACCCACTGGTCGGCGGTCGAGAGGTCCCCCCGGACGACGAAGTGCAGCCGATGCCGCCCGACGGGGAGGGGGCCGTGGCGGAGAAAGACCCAGCCGCCGGTGTCTTCCACACCCAGCACCGTGCCGTGGTCGCCGTCCTCCGTCGTTGCGACTCGGCCGAGGGAGGTCCAGCTTCCGGTGCATCCTTCGTCGAGCCAGACCTCGACGTCTTCGTCCTTGAGGTCGTCGTCGCCGAAACCGTAGGCAAACTTGGCGAGGGCCCAGACGTCCTCCCCTTCGCCCACGAAGAGGTCCTGACCCCGGTGGCGCGGGGCGCCGGTGGCCGTCGCGATGGCGGTCCGTACGGGGTGCCGCCAGGGTTCGGCGCTCCCTGGGTCCGGCGGGGGACCGTCGCAGCGCGGCACGGGTGGGCACGACGTCGGGCCCGCATCCGGCGATGCGTCGGGGCCGACGTCCGCGTGCGCGTCGGGAGTGGCGTCCGCGCCCGCGTCGGCGGGACCGCCGGCGTCGGGGCGTGCATCCATCGCCCCGTCGGCTAGGGCGGCATCGGGGGCGGTGGCGGCATCGGAGGGAGCGGAGGAGCCGCCGCATCCCCAAACGAGGGAGAGCGCAGCGAACCCGCGAAGGAAGCCAGGCATGTCGCCAAGGTTGCCTCAGTGCGCGCCTCCTCGCCATGGGCACATGCGCCCATCGCCTTGCCTTGGCGGTGATGACAGCCGGCGGGCGCTCCAGTAGGCTGCGGGTCGGTGCGGAGTTCGAACGTTGTTCGCAGCGGCGGCGTCGCTTCGACGGATGGGTGCGCGCAGGAGGACACTGCATGATCTGGAACGGGCGATGGTTGACCCTTCTCTTGGCTTTGGGCGTGGCGGCGTGCGGCGACGATGGCCGCCGGCCTCCGATGCGCGATGGAGGCGGAGGCGGTGACGCGGCGCGACCGGACGGGGGAAGCACCGACGCCGCCACCGGGTGCACCCCCGGTGAATTCCTCTGCGCGGGCAACGTCCACTACCAGTGCGCGCCGGATGGAGTGTCGCGTCTGAACGAGACGGTGTGCGAGGGCGCCTGCGATCCGGTGGCCGGTTGCGTCGCGTGCATGCCGGGTCAGAGGCGCTGCGAGGGGACGGTCTCGATGGTCTGTGCGAGCGACGGTTCGGGCTTCGTCACCGCCCGCGACTGCGCCGAGAACGGTTCCACCTGTGGGAGCTCCGGCTTCTGCGGCGACGCTTGCGGAGCCGCCGAGTCGAGCCGGAGCAACATCGGCTGCGAGTACTGGGCGGCGCCGCTCCCCAACGGCGGGCTCGATCGGACCGAGTTTGACTACCGCCTGGTCGTGGCCAACCCCGATCCGACCGCCTCGGCCAACGTGCGCGTGTTCCGCGGCTCTTCCATGGTTCAGACCGTCACCGTCGCCCCCGGCGGTCTTCAGGAGATCGTCCTCCCCTGGATCGAGGCGTTGACCGCCGAGTTTGCCCCGGAGGAGCCGCCCTCGCCCTTGGACCCGCCTCCGCCGCCGAGCTGGGGGAGCCCTGCCGTGCCCAACGCGGCGTACCGGGTTCTGGCGGATCGACCGGTGACCGTGGCGGAGTTCAACCCCTTCGAGTACCAGGGCGCGACGGACTTCTCGTACACGAACGATGCCTCGCTCTTGCTGCCGGCGCACTCCTTCACCGGCAATTACATCGGCAGCTCGTTCCCCTCCCTCTCGATCACCCGTGAGATCCCGGACCTCTTCGGCACCCAGATCGTGCACGGATCGAGGCCCAGCTACATCGCGCTCATCGGCGTCACGCCCGAGCCGACGACGGTTCAGGTGACCGTACCGGCACCGGTCGCGGCCGCGACCGACGGTCGGTTCAGCGCCCTCTCTCCGGGCGGCACCGCGAACTTCACGCTTCAGCGCGGGGAGGTCGTGGTCCTCGCTGCCCAGCCCACGCCGCAGTGCACGTCCTCCCGGCCGGGTCACCGTCTCGAACCGGGGGACCCACTCGCGGGCACCGCCGACACCCACTACTGCAACGAGGCGCAGTACGATCTCACCGGCGCGCGGGTGACGGCGAACCATCCCATCGCGGCCTTCGGTGGCCACGACTGCGCGTTCGTGCCCTACGACCGCTTCGCCTGCGACCACCTCGAAAACCAGCTGCCGCCCCTCGAGACCTGGGGGCGCAACTTCGTCACCGGACCGATGGGCGATCCGGGCCCGAACTTGCGCAACGTGGTGCGGGTCGTCGCCGCCCGTGACGGAACGAGCGTGACCATCGATCCGCCGCAAGGGGGCGTCTCCTCGATGTCGCTCAACGCCGGGGAGTGGCGCGAGTTCAGCGCGACCTCGCCTTTCAGCGTCAGCGCGACGGACGGCATCATGGTCTCGCAATTCCTCGTGGGCCAGAACGCGAGCGAGCCGCCTGCGGACCGCGGCGATCCGGCGATGGTCGTGCTGCCGCCGCGCGAGCAGTACCGACGCGACTACACGTTCGTGACGCCCAGCAGCTACAACTCCGGCACCATGGGGCAGTCCTACCTGTTGGTCGTGCGGCCGCCGGGGCTCGACATCGCTCTCGATGGGAGCAACCTCTCGGGGAGCTGGACCACGGTCGGTGATCGGGAGGTGTCGATCGTCCCTGTCGACGGGGGCACCCACCAGATGAGCGCCTCGGACAGCTTCGGGGTCATCGTCTACGGCATGGGGCAGTTCACGAGCTACGCCTACCCTGCGGGGCTCAACCTCGAAGAGATCCTCCTCATCTGAGCCTGGCAGTCCGTCGAGCTACCTCTTCTCCGTGTGCCTCACGGCCGAGAGCGGGTCCCTGCGCGCGGCATCGCGCCGCACCGCGCCTCAAGAATCTTCAAGGTTTCCTCGGCTGCATCACGCACGGGCACCCTCGCGACCGCGATCCATCACGGTCGGTCCTGGGGCGGAGACTGTTAGGGCGCGCACTCGCCCAGCAGCGGGTTGCTCTGCGGGACGACGATCCGCTCGTCGCTGGCGGTGTGTCCCCGTTCGTCGGTGAGGACCACGCGCACCGAAAGCGGCACCCCCACCAGGCACTCCGGCTGGGCGAGCTGCGCCGGCCAGCCGATGAGCTCGACGGTGCCTGCCGCCGCGGGCGACGGGCGCAGGTGTGCGCGCACCGGCGCCTTGCGCGGAGGTGGCTCGGCGGCGGTCAGCGGGACGGCCTCGATCTCGAGGTCGGCGGGACCTGCCGCCAGGCCTTCCGCCCGCAGGCTCAGCCACAGGTGGTGACCGCCCTGGGGACCGGCGACGAGGGGCACCCGCTGGTAGTCTTCGAGGGGCTCGAACTCGACTTCGCCCGTGCCCAGCTCGAGGACGGCCTCATCCCCGGCTCCCGCACAGCCCAGGAGGACGAGCACCGCCGCCAAGGGGGTGGCGGCGGGCCCGGGCATGGTCGATTCGCCCATCGTCGTTCGGCTCAAGATCGGCGGCGCCGGAGCGTCAGGAGCAAGAGCGGGAGCAGCGAGCCGAGCGTCCCCGAGGGACCGCCCGCCGCGGCGCAAGCTCCGCCACCCAAGGTTGGCTCGACTGCCTCGACCTCGACCTCGCGTCCCGCGGGGAGCGTCGCTGGACGTTCGGGCAGGCGACCGGCGTAGAAGCTGTCCGGGATCGGTGCGGTGGGGCGGACACAGCTCGTCGAACGGGTCCCCGTCTCCGGGTCGATGCGCCCGATGGCGACGAGCCCTCGGTCGCATACGCAGGTCGGCGTCATGTTCATCGGCACGCAGGTGCCGGCGCCACAGTCGAAGCCGACGCAAGGGTCCGGCAGGGGCGTCGCGTCGGGGGTTTCGCGATCGCCGGGGTTCAGGAAGCTCATGCGCATGTCCTGGCACGCGACGGTGGCCTGACCGTCCGGTCCGACGGTGGTGCGCGCCGTGGCGCCGGGCACGCACGCACACCCCGCCTGCGTCACACCGTCGACCTCGACCTCGGCGCATCGCCCCCCGGCGCCGCACGCCATGAACTCGCAGGGCGAGGCGGTCTCCAAGTCCCGGCCACCCCAACAGACGTCGACACCCTCATCCGGCGGTAGCTCGCGCCAGCGCGGCACGTCCACGCCGTCCGAGCGCCGGAAGATCGGGTCCGAGGTCATCTCCTCGGCGCTCAGGCGCGTGTAAAGGCGCGACATATAGCTGTGGCCGTCGAAGAGATCGAGCAACGCGGCGACCGCTTCGGCTTGCTCCTCGTCGGCGGGCGTCGTGCGCTCCAAGAGGCTGCGGTAGTCGTCGAGGGGTGTCGCCGTCTCCGTGACCCATCCCTGGCCCCCTGCTTCGTCGACGACGCGGGCGACGGCGGCCGTCCAATTGTGACGCCCGGTCGACCAATCGTAGACCAGGTAGTCGTCGGGGACCTCCAGGTTGGGCCAGTTCGCGCCCTCGTAGCGTTGGTCGGCGAGGATCCACACGGCCACGCCCATCTCCGGCTCGGCGGCGAGCGCCGTCATCTTCAGCGGGACGACCGGAGAGGTGCCGGGTAGGGTCATGCGGAAGGGCTCGATCTCGCTGACCTTGCGGTCGGGCTGCAGCCGCAGGGCGAGGAACTTCATGCCCAGTGCCGTGTACTCGGCGATGTAGGGCTCCATGGGGATCGTGACGCGGAAGCCGCTGTCGCGGAGCCAGTCCACCAGGGCGTTCGGGTCGTCCGACTCGATCACCGCGGCGTCGTAGGGGCCGACGGCTTCCCGCGTATGAACCGTCACGTCCATCGTGCTGGGAGGGCCGCCTCGCTCAGGCACTGCCGCCGCGTCCAAGCACGCCCCGCCGCCGAAGATCTGCGGTGCGGTGTTGGCGTCGAGGGCGGTGAGCGCGGCCTGGGGGAAGGTGTCGAGGCTCCCTTCGACGGGCACGCTGCCCAGGGGCACGATCCACGCGAAGTCGCGGGCGGAGCCCTGGAAGCCGATCTGGACGATCATCTCGGTCGTTCCTGCCTCGCGGTCCACCGCGAAGACCACCCGCTCGGCCGACTGGTCCACCGGCTGCTGTCCGCAGAAGAACCCGCCGCAGGCCTCCGCGACGCGCGCCTCGCTCGCGAGGGCGGCGAGGCCGGCCGCCAAGCTCAAGATCAGAAATCGTCGCATGGTGTCATCCCTCTTGGTTTGGCCCGTGCGGGCCGACGCTCGAGGCCAGGGTGCAACGGAGAGGCCAACACGAAACCCGGGCGTTCGGGCCTTCCTGCGGAGGTGGGTGTGCGCGGGCGCCCCGTCGGTTCGGGTGAGCGCACAGCTTGGCACGCTTGCGGGTCCCGCCGTCGAGGATGCGCTAAGATCCGCCGATGATGCAGCTTGGACTTGGCGAGCG
>JALVDI010000645.1 GCA_027009115.1 Polyangiaceae bacterium
GCAGCAGATGTTCCAGGAGGCGTTGCTGATCCGCCAGGAGATCGGTGACCGCCCGGGCATCGCTCAGACCCTCAACAACCTGGGCACCATCCACCAGGACGACGGCGACCACGGTCGCGCCGTCGAGCTCTACCACGAGGCCCTGGAGGTAGCGCGGGCCGTGGGCGATCGAATGCGCCAGGCCATCGTGCTGACGAACCTTGGCGAGTCGCACTACCGGATGAACGAGCCCGCCGCCGCCATCGAAACGCTCAAGCAGGCCGCGGAGCTCTCGACGACCCTCGGCGACCGGATCCTCGAAGGAGAGATCCTCCGCGGGCTCGCCAAGGCTCACATGCTCATCCACGACTACGGACGGGCGCGGGAGTACGTCGCGCGATCCATCGAGCTCTTCGAGCAAGCACGGGGCAAACCCTTCCTCGGCATGGCGCTCCGCACCCTCGGCGAGATCGCCGCGGCTGCCGGCTGGGGTGGGGAAGAACACGAACGGGCTCGGGAGGCGTTCCGCCGCTCCGTGGCCCTCTTCGAGGAGTTGGGCAACGAGATCGAGCTGGCCCAGAGCCTCGAGCGCTACGCCGAGTTCCTCGAGAAGAGCGCGTCCGACGAGGCGGCTGCTCGGGAGGTCGCGCGGCTACGCGAGCAGGCCAAGGGAATCCGCGAGAGGCTGAGAACGAGCGAGGCCTACGATCTCGAGCCCCTGGAGGGGGAGACGACGGCCCCGGGCGTCGACGTTCCCCTCGGCTGAGCCCCCGCTGGCTTGCGTGCCCTTGGGGCGCGTCGCATCACGGCTCCCATGGTGCCGCCGCTCCAGCCCGATCAGATCGCTCCGGGGGTCGCCGAGATTTGCGCGAAGCTACGGGACGCCGGTTTCCGAGGGTGGGTGGTCGGCGGCTGCGTGCGCGACCTACTGATGGGCCGCCCGGTGAGCGACTGGGACGTGTGCACCACCGCTCGGCCGCGGCAGGTCTGCAAGCTCTTTTCGAAGGTCGTTCCGACGGGGATCCAACACGGCACCGTCACGGTGCTGTGGAAAGGCGAGGCCTACGAGGTCACGACCTTGCGCGGGGAGGGCACCTACACGGATGGAAGACGCCCCGACGAGGTCTTCTACGTCGACGAGATCGAGCAGGACCTCGCCCGCCGCGACTTCACTGTCAACGCCATCGCCTACGATCCCATCGAGGACGCCCTCGCCGACCCCTTTGGAGGCCTGGACGATCTGCGAGCGGGCGTCATCCGGGCCGTCGGCGTGCCCGCAGAACGTTTCGCCGAGGACGGTCTGCGCATCCTACGCGGCGCCCGCTTCGTCGCTACCCTGGGTTTCGAGCTCGATCCCGCGACGGAGGCCGCCTTTGCTGGGGCCCTGGACACCTTCGCGAAGGTTAGCCACGAGCGGGTGCGCGAAGAGTGGGTCAAGACGATGAAGGCTCGGCGTCCTTCCCTGGCCTTCGAGGTCATGCGCCGCACGGGGATCCTCGGTCGCTCGTGCCCCCTGCTGGCGGCCTTGACCGAGCACGCCGTGGGCGAGCGGACGGCCTGGGACATCAGCCTCGGCGCTCTGGACGCGTCGCGCCCGCCGCCGATGGAGCGTCTGGCCGCGCTCTTTCACGGCGTCGGCCGACCCCGGGCGCCGGAGCGCGCCTACGCTGCGGTGAGCGCGGACCTCCTCGCGGGCTGGCTGCGCGACTACCGCTTCTCGAACCTGGAGCGGAACACGATCATGCACCTCGTTCGTCATCACCGCCTCGACCCGGAAATGGACGACGTCGGTCTTCGTCGCTTCCTGCGCGACGCGGGCAAAGCTCGAGCGCACGCCGTGCTGAGGGTAGCCCGCGCAGTGGCCATCGGAGAAGGGCGGGACCCGGCACCCTTCGACTCATTCAAGGTTCGCCTCGAAGCGGCGCTGCTTTCCAACGTCCCAGCCTCCGTGCGCGAGCTCGCCGTGGACGGTCGCGACGTACAGCAGGCTGGAGCGAAGGGGCGGCAGGTTGGCGAAATCCTTCGTACCCTGCTCGACGAAGTCGTCGAGGCCCCCGAACGCAACGACCGCACGTTTCTCTTGCGCCGCATCGAGGCGCTCCTCGCCGCGCCGCGCCCATGAGCGATTTCGTCGACCTCCACAGCCACTATCTGCCCGGCATCGACGACGGCGTGCGCACTCTGGAAGAGGGCCTCGAGCTCTGCCGGCGACTGCGGGGCCTCGGCTTCGGGACGGTGATGGCCACGCCTCATATCCGGACCGCCATGTTCGACAACCGGCGCCCGGGTCTGGAGGCCGCACACGCTGCGTTCCGGCAAAGCGCACAGGGGAAGCCCGAGCTGCCGCGCCTGGGCCTGGGCGCCGAGCACTTCTTCGACGATGTCTTCTGGGGGCTCTTCGAACGGGGCGAGGCCGTGCCCTATCCTGGCGGGAAAGCGATCCTCGTGGAGCTTCCGCGCGAGCGGCTCCCGGTGGGGCTCGCGCGCTTCTTTTTCCAGATGCGGCTGAAGGGCGTACGCCCGGTCCTTGCCCACCCCGAGCGCTATCGTCCGTTCTTCCGCCGGTCGGAGGCCATCGACCCGCTCATCGACGCCGGCGTGCTGCCGCTCCTGGATCTGATGTCGTTGACGGGGAAGTACGGCCGAGGCCCGCGAAAGGCGGCGGAGCGGATGGTCGACGAGGGGGTGTACTACGCAGCCTGCAGCGACGCGCACCGGCCCGCCGACGCGGCGACCGTGCAGGAAGGGATCCGAGCTCTGCGCCGGCGCGTCGGCGACTCCGAAGCGGAGGAGCTCCTGGCCGCGAACCCTCGGCGGATCCTGGCGGGCGAGGCGGATTTCGAGTAGAGGACGCACCCGACTCCAGGCGGCGGGAGGACTTCGTCGCCGATCACGCTCGCGGAAGCGCTCCGTGAGCGGCGCGACGACCATGGCAGACGAGCCGACAGCCGAGCGCAGCGTGGCGCGCCGAATCTTGCCCAAGCTCGGCCTCTCCCTCTTGCTCGGGGGTCTCTTTGCCTGGATCGCGGCCCGCGGCGGCGTGCCGCTCATCCCGAGCCGAGAGGCCTTCGCTCAAGTGCATTGGTGGACCGTGCCGGTCTATTTGCTGACGCTGCTGGCCACCCACTGGTTTCGGGCGACGCGCTGGCGTTTTCTCATCGCTCCGATCCGGCGGCTCCCCCTCGAGGAGGTGGTCGCGCTCAATTGGATCGGTTTCTTCGCGATCTTCGCGCTGCCCCTTCGGCTCGGCGAGATGGCGCGGCCGGCACTGACGAAGCTTCGCCACGGCATCAGCGTCTCGGCAGGCTTCGGGACCATCGCCGTCGAGCGCGTCGTCGACGGGCTGCTCGCCAGCCTGTGTGTCGCCTGGGCGCTTTTCGCGTTGCCGCGGCTTCCAACCGACGACCCGGTGGCGCGCGCGCTGCCGTTCTACGGATACCTCGCCCTGGCGGTCTTTGGCGGCGCCTTCATCGCCCTGGCGGTCTTCCTCTGGAAGCGGGCGTGGGCCGTGCGGACCACCGAGCGGCTCGTGGGGATCGTGAGCACGCGGCTGGCTACGCTCCTCGCGGAGAAGGTCGACCAGGTCGCCGAGGGCATCCGCTCCCTCGGAAGCGCCAAGCTGACCCTGGGCTTCCTCGCAGAGACCCTCGTCTACTGGGGCACGAACGCGGCCGGCATGTGGCTGCTGGCCTACGGGTGCGGCATCCCCGCCACCATCGGGCACGGCGTGGCCATCATGGGGATCCTGGCTATTGGCATCCTGCTGCCCACCGGACCCGGGCTCTTTGGGAACTTCCAGCTCGCGATCTCGACAGGGCTGAAGCTCTACTTCGCCGCGGAGCTCGTCGAGCAGCAGGGCGCCGTCTACATCTTCCTGATGTACGTCATGCAGTCGGTGTTCATCACCCTCGCCGGCGTCATCCCCCTGTATGCGATGGACATCCGCCTCAAAGACCTCCTCGGGGCCGACCAGATCAAGCAAGGGCTCAGCGCACCGCCGCCGGCCCGTCAGGAGTAGGGTGCCGAAAACTGGACGCCCTGCGCCCGAGCAGTAGCGTCGGCTCATGGTCCGCCTTGCAGCCGTGCTGGTCGCTCTCGCCCTCGCCGTACCGTCGACGGGCTTCGCTCGCCGAAGCGACACGCACGCCTACCGCATGGATCAAATGTGGAGCACGGTCGTACGTCTCCTCCGGGTGGACTATGGGTTCACCATCCGCGATCGCGATCGCGACATCGGCTACCTCCTCTTCGATTACCCGCACGGCAACCGCAGCGTCCCTGGCAGCATCGAGCTCGTGCCGATCGAGGAAGGAGGCCGCCCGCAGGTGCGCGTCACCCTCAGCATCCCCGCGATGCCGGCCTACATCGAGCGGATGATCTTGGACCGTCTCACGCGGAAGCTCCGCGAGGACCACGGTCAGCCCCTGCTCCTGCCGCGGCGCGCTGCGGCCGGGCAAGCCGAGGACGACGAGGGCTCCGCAGGTGAGGGGGAGGAGGGAGAAGACGCGACCGACGACTGAAGACCGCGTTGACCCGACGGCAGCCTCCCCAAACACTGCATCCGCGAACGTGGCCCTCCGCGTCCAAAAGTACGGCGGCACGAGCGTCGGTTCCCTCGAGCGCATCCGACACGTGGCCCGGCGCATCGCGGGTGCTCGGCGCGCCGGGCACGACGTCGTCGTTGTCGTGAGCGCCATGAGCGGTGAGACCGATCGGCTGCTGAGCCTCGGCCGCGAGCTGAGCTCGCACGCCCCGGAGCGCGAGATGGATGTTCTCGTGGCGAGCGGCGAGCAGGTGAGTGCGGCGCTCCTGTGCATCGCGCTCAGCGATCTCGGCGTCGAAGCCGTGAGCCTGCTCGGTCACCAGGCCCGTATCGAGACGGACAGCGTGCACACCAAAGCCCGCATCGCACGAGTCGACGACCAGCGGCTTCGCGAGGCCCTCGTGGCCGGCCGCGTGGTGGTGGTGGCGGGGTTCCAGGGGACGGATGCGCAGGGCAACATCACAACGCTCGGGCGGGGCGGCTCGGACACCTCGGCGGTGGCCATCGCGGCCGCCGTTGGGGCGGAGGTCTGCGAGATCTACACCGACGTCGAAGGGGTGTTCACCGCAGACCCGGGCGTTTGTCCGACCGCGCGCAAGGTCTCGCACATCAGCTACGAGGAGATGCTCGAGCTATCGGCGCTCGGAGCCAAAGTGCTTCAGCCTCGCAGCGTCGAGCTGGCGATGAAGTACGGCGTGAAGGTGCACGTGCGGTCGAGCTTCTCCGAGGCGGAGGGAACGATGGTGACCGGTGAAGAAGAAGCGCTGGAGTCGGTGGTCGTCGCCGGGGTGACCTGCGACAGGGACGCGGCAAAGGTCACCTTGCGCAGCGTGCCCGACCAGCCGGGGGTCTGCGCGGCGATCTTCGAGCCGCTGGCCGAAGAGAACATCTCCGTCGACATGATCATCCAGAACGTGGCCGTCGACGGCACGACGGATCTGACCTTCACCGTGAGCCGCGGAGACCTCGAGCGCACCCGCGAAGTGGCGGCTCGCATCGCAGGGGAGCTCGACTCGGACCTGCTCGGGTTCGACGAAGACGTCGTCAAGGTGAGCATCGTGGGGCTTGGGATGCGCAGCCACGCCGGTGTCGCCGCCAAGATGTTTCGTCTCCTCGCTACCGAAGGAATCAACATCGAGGCGATCAGCACGAGCGAGATCAAGACGTCCTGCCTGATCCGCGCCAAGTACGCCGAGCTCGCCGTGCGCGTTCTGCACGACGGCTTCGGACTCGGCGGCCCCTGAGCGACAGGCTCCTCAGAGCTGCCCGCGGCAGTACTCCAGGAAGTCGCGGACGTCCCGCCGAAGACGGGCCTCGGCTTCGTTCGGGCTGAGCGCTCCGCCGTAGACGGCGTCGGGATCGGGATCGAAGCGGTAGCGAGGTGCGTCGAGAACGAGCACTTCGATGTCGTTGTCGTCGCCGCGCCCCGGGAGGATCAGCAACGAGCCATCCGCCGGTGGCGTCGGGATCGCCTCGCCGTAGTCGGCATGGTCCTGCGGCGAGACCCACTCGATGCCGAAGCGGGTCTGGCCGACGCGGGCGTCGACCTCGAGCGGCCGGGCAGCGCCGATGTCCACGGCGAAGGGGGGACCGACCTCGAGACCTGCTTCGCGCACCACGTCCGCGACGATGGCGAGGGCTTGCCCTTCGGGGATGAGCTCCAGGTGGTCTCGGTGGGATGCTTGTGTCTGGGCTCCACCGCAAGCCAGCAGGGTGGCCATGAGAGCGGCCAGGGCGGCCAGGGCACGGTTCATGGGCAGCTTTATTATTCGAGGGTGAGGGGGTAACGAACGACCATCTCTGGACCGTCGAAGGATGGAAACGAGATGGAACGCGCCGCCTGGCGGAGACACGTCCCCGCTTCGCTCTGTGTGACCGCACGGGGGCCTGTGAGATTCACCCGCGTCACCCGACCGCTGCTTGCGACGCGCAACCCAAAGACCACCCGACCTCGGGCCGGCGCATCCTCGGGGACGAGGACCAGGCAGCGACGGATGCGCCCGAAGACTTGGTCGAAGCCCGCCTCGACCTGGGCCGCAGAGAGCTGCTCCTCGCCCCCGGCTCCCGCGCCGTCGATCTCCCGCGGTCCGTCTTCCCCGAGATCGTCACCGGAGACGCCCTCGCCGGACCAATCACGCATCGACCCGCGCATCCCCCTCCGCCGAGCCCGGCGCCTTCGTCGCCTCTTGGAGGGGCCCGCATCGGGTGGCGCCACGGCGGCGTCGGTGGAAGCGGCGCCGAGCTCCACCGGCTCCGAGCCCGCCCAGGGGCCGATCAGGCCCGCGAGGTAGGCGTAGGCCAAA
>JALVDI010000646.1 GCA_027009115.1 Polyangiaceae bacterium
CTTCGGGCGCCCAAGCGGAGGCCGGCGAGGCCGCCGAGCATCCGGAGCTCGAGCTCGAGGAGATCGAGGAGGACGGCGTCGAGGAGCCTCTTTCGACGGAGCTCGACCTCGACGACGTCGAACTCGAGGCGAGCGTGAAGCCGCCGCCCCCAGCACCCCCAGCGGCGGCCAAGCCCCCAGCGGCGGCCAAGCCCCCAGCGGCGGCCAAGCCCCCAGCGGCCAGCAGGCCACCCGCTCCGTCGAAGCCTCCGCCTCGGCCGGAGTCTCCGCCTCGGCCGGAGTCTCCGGCGACCGAGGGCGCGCCGCCCCCAACCGTTCAAGAGCCCGGATCGCGCAAGCGACGGCGTCCGTGGTTCGAGACCTTCTTCAACGACGACTACCTGCGCACGGTCCGCCCGCCCACGCCCAAGGAGGTGAAGCGAGAGTGCGATTTCATCGAGGAGGTGCTCGGCCTTCCCGTGGGGGCCACCCTCCTGGATGTGGGATGTGGGCTCGGGCTCCACGCCATCGAGCTCACGCAGCGTGGCTATCTGGTCGTTGGGTTGGATCTCTCGCTGCCGATGCTCAGCCGTGCGGCCGATGAGGCGCAGGATCTCGGCCTGAAGATCAATTTTCTCCATGCGGACATGCGCGAGATGACCTTCGAAGGGGCCTTCGATGGCGTGTTGTGCTGGGGAACGACGTTTGGCTACTTCGACGACGAGACCAACCGCCGCCTGATCCGTCGGCTCCACAGCGCCCTCAAGCCGAAGGGGCGCCTGCTCATCGACGTGGTGAATCGAGACCACGTCCTCGCGCAGCAGCCCAACCTCATCTGGTTTGAGGGCGATGGCTGCGTCTGCATGGAGGAGTCGAAGTTCAACTACTTCCAGTCACGGCTGGAGGTGAAGCGGACGGTCATCCTCGACGACGGACGCCAACGGGACAGCGTCTACACGCTCCGGCTTTACTCGCTCCACGAACTGGGCCAGCTGCTGCACCACAGCGATTTTCGCGCGACTCAGGTCAGCGGGATGATGGCGACGCCCGGCGTCTTCTTTGGGGCGGACTCTCCGAAGCTGATCATCGTGGCGGAGCGCCGGGAGGACACGCCGAGGAAGGGGCCGAAGCGCCCGTCCGAGCATCCGGGAGCCGGCTCTCCTCCGAGAAAGGCCGCGGCTCCGGCGCCGCCAGCGCCCACCCCGACGCCTTCGACCCCGGCGGGCGCCTCCGGGTCGGCGGAGGGTTCCTCCCACGAGTCTTGAGGCTTTGAGATGGGCTCTAGTCGCGCCGCTCGGCGCTCAGCTCGTAGCGCACGGTGCAGGGGAGGGCGCCAAAGGGTCCGCCGAAGGCTGCGAGGGAGGCGCTGCAATCCGACCCGGAGGTGGGCGCGAAGCGGATCTCCAGGGTCCCGTCCATCCTCTCGGGGGCGATCGGAGCGGACGCGCCCGCGTCGGGAAGCGCCCCGTCCTGAACGCCCCGATCCGTGTCGGGGAGCGGCGGGCCTTCAAGGCGAATGCTTTCGGTCTGGTTGAGAGCGCACCCCGCCGTGCCCGTCAGCGGGTCGGCGTCGTAGACGTTCTGTACGACCGTGCCCTGCACCTCCCAGACACCCTCGGAGCTCACCGAGCCGTAGGCGAGGGGCGCGTCCACCTGGAGCCATACGCTCGTGGCGCCGAGGCGGCGCAGCTCGACCTCGAAGGATAGAGGATCGATCGCGGGCACGCCTTCACCACAGGTGTTCTCGATCAAGCGCCCGTCGAGGCCGTAGCGACCGTAGGGTTCGCCCAGGGGATCGGGCGCGTCCGGGTCCTCCACCAAGCAGGCCAAGAGGGGGACGGCGAGCCAGAGCGAGGCGAGCTGGGTCCAGGGGCGCATGAAGCCAGCTGACCCGTCCGGCCGTCGCAGGTCAACAAATGCGCGCTATTCGTCGGTGCTGCCCGCCTCCGCCGCCTCGCCGCCGGTTTGGGCCGCGGCGTCCTCCGCTTCGGCTGCCTCTTCTGCTGTTGCCTCGCTTGCCGCGGCGCCTCGTACCTCGAAGACGACCCGCTGGTTGGCTGCCTGGTCGTCGCCAAGAGGCTGCGTGCCTCCCCGGCCGATGGCCTGGAGCCGAGCGGCGTCGACCCCGAAGCGGGTGAGCTGCTCGACGATGGCTTGCGCCCGCTGTTCGGAGAGGCGCTGGCTTCGGGCCGCGTCGATGTCGCTCCGGGTGTGCACTTCGACGCGGACCTCCCGCATCTGTGGATAGAGCCGCAGCAGGTGGGCGACGACCCGCAGCACCCGGAGCGAGGCCGAGCGGAGCCGAGCGCCGCGGGCGAAGCGAATCGCTTCGAGGAGCACGAGCTGGCCGTCGCGGACCTCCACCAGCGCGCGCCCATCGGGGCAGCCATCTGCGTCGGCCTGGCCGTTGAACGTTTCGGCGCGTGAGGGGCAGCGATCGAGCGGGTCGATGACGCCGTCGCTGTCTGCGTCCTCTTCGGGGCAGCCGTCCTCGTCCTGGACGCCGTTCATGATCTCCGGCTGGTCCGGGCACTCGTCGGCGTCGTCGGGCAGCCCATCGTTGTCGAAGTCCGTCTCCGGGCAACCGTCCTCGTCGCCGAAGCCGTCGGCATCCTCCGGCTCGTTGGGGCACTGGTCCTGAGCGTCTTCGATTCCATCGCGGTCCGTGTCCGAGTCGGGGCAGCCATCCTCGTCCCGGTCGCCGTCCATGTCCTCGGGTTGGTTGGGGCACCCGTCGAAGCCGTCCCGGACTCCGTCCCCGTCGTTGTCCGGATCGGGGCAACCGTCCTCGTCCTGGAAGCCATCCATGTCTTCGGCCTCCGTCGGGCACTGGTCGTCGTCGGTCATCCCGTCGCCGTCGTCGTCCTCTTCGGGGCAGCCGTCCGAGTCCTCCCAGCCATCGCGGTCCTCCGCTTCGGTGGGGCAGGCGTCCTCGGCGTCCTCGATTCCGTCTCCGTCGCGGTCGCCGCTGGAGGGAGCGTACGCGAAGCCCCCGATGACGCGTACGACGGGGACCCCGGCGCCCAGGATGATCCCGGCGCCGGCCGCCAGCGAGAACTGGAAGTCGCCGTGGGTGAGGCGGCCGGCGAGGCGCGCCTCCATCGCGTTCTCGTCGACCTCGCTGGTGAGCCCGCTCGCCCCGTCGAGCTCCGCGAAGAGGAGCACGAGCGGCGTGACCTCGTAACCGACCGCGAGCCGATAGGTGAGCTGCGAGGCGGCCCGCGTCGAGAGGAAGGTGCGCTCCGGGCGCCAAAAGCCGCCGACGTTGGCGGCCACGTGGAAGCCGCGGTGGATGAACTGCGCGATGAGCTGCCCACCGAGCCGGAGGCTCTCGTCGCCGAGGAAGGACCCGGGGGCGATCGGATGACCGACAGGGATCGTTCCGAAGAGCGAGGCACCAAAGAAGAGGCCGTCGCCCTGGCCGTAGAGGCGGGCTTTGAGGTGGATGGTGGGGTCGCTGAGGACGAAGCGGGTTGGGCTGTTGACCGAGACCGGCGTCCCGCGGATGACCTCGTTGAAGCTGTCGCCCGTCGACATCATCAACGGCAGGTTGAGGCCGATCTGGAACCGCTCGTAGAGAACGAGGGAGCCGTAGAGATTGAACTGGACGAGGGAGCGGATCAGCTCCGTGTGGACGTCGTCGACCGCGCAGTTCGTCTCCGAGGGATCGGTGCAGTGCGCGTTGAACAGGACAAAGGGCCGGTGCCCGTAATCGACGGTGATGCCGCCGCCGGGGATGAGGTGACCGCTGAGGTTCGCGCCCTCGACCTGGAGGTAGTTCCCTGGGCCCGGTGCGGGCGCGAAGCGCTGCACGTTGAAGCGATCCAGCGGGATCTGAGCGGACAACGGCGCGGCGGCGGCGAGCACCGTCAGCGCGGCCAGGGTTGCAACAACCCCCGAGAGCTTGCGCATGTTCCTCCCCTCGCAGTCGAGAGCCCCATGAGTATCGCCGCCTCGTCCGCAGGATTCAACGAAGAACTGCCGCTGTGAAGGTGAAACTTCAGCTGGGGCGGAACGCGGGCTCGCCTCAATAGCGGACGGTGAATTCGCAGAACGCGGGCTGTCGGGTCGCGACGGGGCGGCCGCGCCGGTCGAGGGGCGGCGACCAGCTCGGGAGCCTTCGTAGGCAGCGGGCGCAGGCGGCGCCGAACCCTCGGCCGGGCACCGTCTCTGAGAGGATCCGGACGGCCGAGATGGCGCCGGTCGGTCCGATCCGCAACATCGCCCGCACCCGTGCTTCGATCCCTTGCCGTCGCGCCTGCTCCGGATAGCTGTCGAGCAGGCACTCGCGGAGCTGGGCTTGCGCGCCGGGAGGCGGCCGCGGTCGGCGGCTGAGGTCCGCAGGTGCGACCAGTCGTGGCCCCGTCCCACCTGCCGTGCCCCCGGCGCCGCCAGGGCCCATTCCGCCCGGGCGCGCCGTTCGTCGCGGCGGCGGCCCGATGGGCCCCTCCCTGTCTTCCCCGCTTCCGGGAGCGGTGTGGAAGCTACTGCTGCCCTCCGCCGTGAGCGTCAAGCCCGTCAGGTCCAGGGGCTCCGGCTCCTCCGGCTCCGCTTGCGGCCCAGGGGCGGGCTCCTCCGGAGCGGGCGCGGCCGGGCGCGGGCGTTGCCGCGGCGTCGGCCGCGGATGCGTCGGTTCGGGTTCGGGCTCCGGTTCCGGTTCGGGCTCCGGTTCCGGTTCGGGCTCCGGTTCCGGTTCGGGCTCCGGTTCCGGTTCGGGTTCCGGTTCGGGCTCCGGTTCAGCGACGGTGACGACCTCGACATCCACGGGCGCGGAGGGCGCTGCGGTCCGCGGGGGATGCAGCCACCCAAGGCTGCGGGCGATCCGCATCAACCCGGGGACGCCGAGGACGTGAAGCAGCACCGAGAGCACCAAGGCTGTGAGCAGGACTCCCGGGGACTGACGTGGTCCGCGGGATGTGGACTCCGCGCGCATCAATCTTGGGCTTCGAGATCCCCAGGGCGCACGTTGATGGCGAACTTCGTGACCCGCTCTTGGCGCAAGAGGTCGATGACGCGGACTACGGTCGCGTGCTGGATGCGCCCGTCGGCGGCGATGATCGCGCGCACCTCCGGATCGCGATCCCTCGCCTCACGTACCCGTGCGCGAAGCGCCTCGGTGGTGATGCGCTCGCGGTCCAAGTAGAGCGTCCCCTCCGCGTCGATGCTGATCGCGAAGGTCGTCGGTGTGGTGGGGGTGTCCTCCGGCGTCTGGGCCGTCGGGAGCTCCATCGGGATCGTCTTGGAGACGATCGCGGTCGCCGTGACCATCAGGATGATGAGCAGGACGAGGACGACGTCGACCAAGGGGGTGACGTTGATCGCGGTGATCAGGTCGTCGTCGTCGCCGCCTCCCATGGCGCCTCCGGCCATCAGCCCGCCTCCCCATCGCCCCTGGGCTCGCGCTTGAGGTGGGTCAGCACGTCGGCGCCGAAGGCGTCGGCCCAGACCAGGCGGCCTTTGATCACACGCTGGAAGACGTTGTAGGCCGCGACGGCCGGCAGCGCGACGAGCAGGCCGATGGCGGTGGCCACGAGGGCTTCGCCGATTTCGGCCATGAGCCCCTCGGACACCTGGCCAGCGCTCTCGTGGAGGGCCTGGAAAGCTCGGATGATGCCGATGACCGTGCCCAGGAGCCCTACGAAGGGCGCGTTGTTGCCCACGGTGCCAAGGAACGCGAGGTTCCGCTCCATGCGCGCGCGGGCGAGCCCTCGCTCGGCAGCCATCGAGGTTTCGGCGGACGCCGCGCCCCCCGACGCCGCCAGGAGGCCCGCGAGGGCGACCCGTGCTTCGGGGCTCTTGGCGTTCTTCATGAGCTTGGTCGCGCCCTCCAGGTCGCCCTCGTCGAGGCGCGCTCGAAGCTTGTCTTGGAGCCCGTGCGGGTCTTCTCGCGAGGTGAGGAAGTAGTACGCCCGCTCGAGGATGATCGCGAGGCCCACGACGGAGAGGAGCACGAGGAGCCACATCACCCAGCCGGCGCCGAGCATGGCGAACGCGGTCAGTCGTTCCTGGATGTCCATGAAGCCTTCTTCTTCTCTTTCTCGTCTGGGGGTTGTGCCCGATGGCTCTTAGCAGCCGCCGCCGGCGGGCGCGACCTCATGCGGATTCGGCTCGGTGGTCTGCGTCGGTGGCGCCGGCCGGCTCGCGTCCACGAGACCTCCCTTGAAGAGCTCCCGGAGGACCTCGGTGGCGTAGGCCCCCGCAGGGAGCGTCATGGAGAGGCGCACGCCGTCTTTGCAGGGTTCCAGGTTCGCCCCTTCGACGCGGACGCGCAGCGGGCGACGGGTCCCTTCGCCGAGCCGACCCATGGCGCGATAGACCTCGGTTCCCAAGCCGTGCGCCGCTTCGATCCGCGCTTCCAGATCGCCCGCCGCGCCCAGCGCCCGCTGCATCTTGGCGCCGAACATCGGGCCCGTGGGGCTGAGCTCCCAGCGCGCGAGGCGGGCCTGCTCCGTCGCGGGGTCCTCACTGCGAAACGTCGCGCGGCTGCTCGTCTTCTGCAGCAGGTCGCCCGCCATCACGCGGTCGAGGGTCCCGTCTTCGATTCGCTGGGCGACCACGTCATTGAACGCGGCCGACTGCAGGACGGAGACGAAGAGCTTGCGGTGGAACCGGTTCCGCGGTGGGCGTTGCCCCTGCAGGAGCCAGGCCCTCGCTGCGTCGATGTTCCGCCCCTCGCGCCCAAAGCGCTGCGCCCCGAAGTAGTTGGGGGCGCCGCTGCGGACGAGCTCTTCGAGGAGCGTGCGCAGCAACGCCACGTGGGCGCGGTCGACCTCGCGTAGCAGCAGCGTAAAGCGGTTGCCGGCGAGGGCTCCTGATCGGAGCTTGCGCGGATGTCTTCGCGC
>JALVDI010000647.1 GCA_027009115.1 Polyangiaceae bacterium
CGGAGCGAAATAGGTCGGGGTGCCCGCCACGACCATCTCCGCCTCCGTCGCCGCGACCCCAAAGTCGATGAGCACCGGCAGCGGCTCCTCGTCCCCGGGCATCTCGGCCAGGAAGATGTTCTCCGGTTTGACGTCCTGGTGCCGCAACCCCGCGGCGTGGACGGCGGCCAAGGCGCGGGCGAGCTGCTCGAAGATGCGCCGCGCCTCGGACCGATCCAGCGGCCCCCGCCCCAAGCGCGACTCGAGGGTCTCGCCCTGGTACCAGGGCATCACGAACCACAAACGGCCCTCGTGCCAGCCGTGGTCCTTGAGGTGCACGACGCTCGGGTGGAAGACCGACGCCAGGTGCCGCAGCTCCCGCAAGGCCCCCTGCCGCGCCTCCTCGGAGTACGCCGGCTCGTGGAGCAGCTTGAGCGCGACCACGTGGCCGGGCACGTCCGCGTCTTGGGCGCGGTAGACGTCTCCGAAGGCCCCGGTCCCCACGCGGGTCTGCACACGGTAGCGCCCGCCGATCACCGCACCGGGAGGCAGCGACTCGACGGCGGCGGTCGACGCCTCGAGCTCGCGGGTGGTCGGGACGCTCGCCGCGAGGGCAAAGACCTCGAGGAGCAGGCGACGCAAAGGCTCCCCAGGCTTGATGCGGGCCGCCTTCGCCGCGAGCTTTGTCGCGTCGTGGAGCGCCTCGAGAACCCCCTCGACCGGAGCGCCGATCACGAACGCGATCTCCACGGGCCGAAGCTCCCGGGCGTAGCGTAACTCCAGCAGCTCCGCGTCGTCCGCGGGGAGATGGTCACGAAGGCGCTGGACCCGCGCCGCCTGCTTCGGGTCCCGGGGCAGGCGCCAAGGCAGCTCGGCTCCGTCGGCTTCGGGCCGCGGGCTGAGGTCGCGGGCGATGCGGTAGAGCCGAGCGCGGATCCCCGGCGGGCGTACCAGCTCGTCGGTGCCCTGCGCGGCGACGACCGCTCGTAGCCGGCGCATCGCACGGCTCGCCGCGCTCACCGCGCCCAGCCGCAAGGCGAGGTACTGCCTCAGCCCCTCGGCGTAGTGCTCGACGGCGCGGCGGTGCAGGACGTCGACGATCGTGTGCGGGCGCCCCGCCGCGATCGACTGGGCAGCGCGCGCGAGCACGGAATCGGCCACGAGCTCCAAGCGCGGGCGCAACTGGGCAGGCGCCTCGATGTCGCCTCCTGCCACAGGAGGGACGAGAACCGTGCCGGGCGAGCTGATGGATAGAGACATGACGCCGCCCCAAGGGTGCCGGCGCGCGGGGACTCGTCCAAGAAACTGGCGCGCAGAAAGCGCGAGCCCCTCAAGAGCGGGCGGCGCGCCCCCCAAAACGGGTGACCAGCACGGCGCCGAAGCCAAGCGTCGCCAGCAGCAGCACCGCGACGGTTCCAACCCCCGTCGGGAGCAACCAGCACACGTAGAGCGTCCCGACCCCGGCCGCGAGCTGGGCGATGGGGCGGCCTTGCAGCCACGGCAGCGGCAAGACCGCGCCAACGACCGAGGCGGAGACGGCCACCCCGACGTACGCGCCCACGACGGCGCCCAGCAGGAGAACCAACGCGGCGGGAATGCCGACGAGGGTGATCGCGAGCAACACGGACCCGACCGCAACGACGCCGCCCCCCAACAAGCCGGCGGCCAAGGACCGCAAGGGCTCCTTGACGACGGCCCGTACCAGATTGGCGTGACGCTCGCGCATTCCGCCCACGAGCAGAAGCCCGAGCAAGAAGAGCAACCCGAAGCTCACCCCGGCGCTGGCTGCCCGCGCCAGCCAGGAGCGCGGCTCCGGGACCTGCACAGACGCCGGTGAGACCACCCGGGACGCCCGGGCTCCTTCGTCGACCCGCAGCTCGCCGCCCATGGTGGCGACCTCGCCCCGAACCTCGGCGTCCGGCTCGAGGTGGACATCGCCCCCCATGGTCATCACGTCCCCGCCGACCCGCGCTCCGGAGCGGACCTCCACGTCGCCGCCCATCGTGAGCACGTCCCCGAGGACCTCCCCACGAACCTCGGCGTCGCCCCCCATCGTAAAAACGGACCGCACTCGCTCGTCCGGACCGACGACGACGTCCTCACCAAGGCTCGCGCGATCCGGCGCCGATGCGTCTCGGGCCGCGCCGTCCCCCGGGGGGTCGGGCGCCGGCGCTTCCGGCTCCTCGCGCTCGCGCACGACGACCATCCGGCCCTGCCGCCGAACCTCGTAGGCGTCGCTCGGCAGCACCGCCGCGGCCACCTCACGGAAGCTTGCGTTGCGCACGTGCACCGACACCCGCGGCGCGTCTCGGAGATGACTGACGAGGTCGAGCCCCGCGGCCCGTGCCGCGGTCTCCAGGACCTCGTCGGCCGCCCTGTCGTCGAGGGAGAGACTCAACGGGGGCTCCTCGTCGGGCCACTCGCCCGTGAAGCGCTGGGCGGAGGCCGGCATCGAGCTGCCCAGCAGCCCCAGCAGAACGGCGAGGGTCGCGCTCCGAAGCAACGCACGGGCCGGTAGCGCGAGGAGCAGCAGCCCCGCCCCAATCACTACAACGGCGGCCGTGAGCCACGCACCCGGCATCAACTCCGCGACGCGGCCAACGGCGCGCGTCGTCTCGAAGAGCCAGCGGCCCAACGCCAACGCGCGCCCGGCGGCGGATCCGAACCCCGCGACCGAGAGCCAGGCCAGGCCCGCCGTCAGGCCTCCGCCGAGGGCCGTCGCCGCCACCAAGCCACGTCGCGAAGGCGCCGGTGGCCGGCCGGCGAGCGCCGAGGCCACGAGCGCCTCGAGCTCGGCGGCGGGAGGGACGGAGGCCTCGCTCGCCGCCCGCAACGCCAGGCCGAGGTCGTTGGCGAGCGAGCGCGCTTCGGCGATCTGCGCTCGCCACACCGGTCGCTTTGGCAGCGCCTCGAGGACGCGGGCGTCCACGAGGTCCTCGCGCCCAGCGGCGAGCGCCTCGACGACGGACTCGGGCAGCTCCTCCGGCAGCCTGTCCATGGAGGTTCTCATCGGCGCTCCTCCAGAACGGCGCGCAGCCGCCGGCGGCCGCGGTGCAACCAGGTCATGACCGTGCCCTTCGGGACCTCCAAGGCGGCGGCGATCTCCTCGTAGCTCGCCCCATGAACGTGGAAGAGCACGACCGCCGAGCGCATCTTCTCCGGCAGAGCCGCCAGCGCCTCAGCGAGGGCATCGGCCTCGACCCGAGCGATGGCGACGCGCTCGGGGCTCGGAGCCCGCGACGCCGCCACCGCTGCGCGCTCGTCCCCGTCGGCGGCGAAGGCGCCCCGCTCGAGCCCACGACGGCGGAGGAGGTCCCGACACGTGTTGCGCGCGACGGCCAGCGCCCAAGTTCGAAAGGGTCCCTTGTCCGTTCGGTAGCGGTCGAAGCGCGCGACGATCTTCTCGAGGGCCTGCTGCGCCGCATCGCGCCCGTCACGAGGCCCCGCGACGTGGTGGCAGAGCGAGTACACGTCGCTCGCGTAGCGGCTCAGGAGCGCCCCAAGGGCGTCCCGGTCGCCTCCCTGCGCACGCCGAACGAGCTCCCCCTCGGCGTCGCCGGACGCCCGGAGCTCAGGCGCGGAGCGGGACATCAGCGAGAGAATGCCGGAGATCATCTGCATCGGTGCCTCATCGCCGGTCCCTACGGCCAGGGGACAGGAGGTATTTCGAACGCGCGCCTTGGTAGCCAGCCTGGCGCCCCTGGAGCCAACGCCGGCCGAGCGCAGCCCATGCGAACAGTCCGCCCCCGACCGGCCGTAGTGCAGGGAAGCGCAGGGAGAGGTCTTGGGGCGAGCCGCCAGGCCGTGCTGCTACGCTGGCGGGGTGCTCACGGAGAAACAGGGAGCGGACGCCCACGTCGACCCTTGGGTCGAGCAGCACGAGCAGGCGGCGCACCAGAAGCGAAACTGGGTGCGCCTGACCTACGACTGCAACGATCGGTGCATCTTCTGCCTCGACACCCAAGCGCACGACGGCCGCATGCGCGACCCCCAGGAGGTCAAGCGTCAGATCCTCGACGGTCGCCGCAAGGGCGCCGAGCGCCTGATCCTCTCGGGGGGTGAGCCCACCATCCACCCGCGCTACATCGACTTCATCAAGCTCGGACGGCTCGCGGGCTACGCCCACATCCAAACCGTCACCAACGGGCGCCTCTTCAAGTACCGTCCCTTCCTCGAGCGCTGCATCGACGCGGGCCTCCGTGAAATCACCTTCTCGGTCCACGGACCCAACGCCAAGGTCCACGACGCCCTCGTCGGCGTCAAGGGGGCCTTCGCCGAGGAGATGGAGGGGCTGCGCAACGCGCTGAGGGACGGACGCCCGATCGTCAACATCGACATCTGCGTCAACCGCGGAAACGTCAAACACCTCCCGGCGATGATCGCGAAGTTCACACAGATGGGCGTGCGCGAATACGACCTGCTCCACGTGATCCCTTTCGGCTCGGCCTGGCGCGAGGGCCGGGAAGTCCTCTTTTACGACCTCGAAGCGATGCGCCCTTACCTACTGGAAGCGTTCGCCTGGGCGAAGAAGCCGGACATGCACATCTGGCTCAACCGCTTCCCCGTCCAACACTGCGAGGGATTCCACGAGCTGATCCAGGACCCCTACAAGCTCAACGACGAGATCCGCGGTCGCAAGGAGGAGTTCCAGCAGTGGATCGACACCGGCCAGCCGCTCGACTGCCGCCAACCGCGCCGCTGCGGCTATTGCTACCTCCAGCACGTCTGCGACACCTTCGAGGCGGTCCAGCGCGAGGTCTTCCTAAAGGCGCGCTTCGACGTGGTCCGGGTCGACGCCGACTGGGAGCAGAAGCAGCAGCCCGTGTTCGGGGGCGACCCGGCGAGCGCCAAGCGCAAGCGGCGGCTCCCGACGGCGCGGCTGAGCTACGAGCGCCCCGAGACGCTCGCGGCGCGGGCCGGTGCGCGCACGCTCCAGGTCCTCGCCCGCGACCTCGCCGACGCGGAGGCCGTCGCCGCCCGCTTCGCCCTCCCGGAGGTCGAGCTCCGGCTCGTGGACTGGACCGGTGTCGAGACGAGCGCCCTGCCCATCACGCGCATGCTCGTCTCGTCGCGCCGCGAGGTCGAAGCGCTGGCGCCGCTGGCCGATGCCCGGGGCATCGAGCTCGTCCTCGACCTGACCACCCAGGTCGCGCCCTGGCTCCTGTCGCTGCGAAGTCCCCCGGCGCGCCGCTTCGCCCTCCGACAACCCACCTGGGAGCGGCGGACCGAGTCCGCCAGCCAGGACCTGCCGGCGTTGCGCGCCTTCTTCGACGAGCTCCCCTGGGAGGTCCCGGTCGAAGGGCTGCCCCGGTGCGTCCTCGGCCGTGCGCCCAGGCCGCCGCGCCGCGTGTACGACACCGCCATGGCGACCCCCGACGGAAGGCTCGAACCGTTCCGCTTCGTGCAGCGCCACATCCTCGATGGCTACTTCACCAAGTCACTGCGGTGCGGGCGCTGTGCACACGAGGAGAGCTGCCGCGGCCTGCACGTGAACTACGTACGCGCTCATGGCTTCGCGGCCATGCAGCCCGTGACCGACGACCGCTCGCTTGCAGCCGCCCCACCCTGACACTACCGGCCGCAACCCCGAGCCCCTATGCTCGGATCCGTGCGCGTCGCCGTCGTCCACCCGCCGCTTTCGGTCGCGCGGGACTTCATCGATTACCCGCAGGTCTCGAACCTCGGCGCGGCCCAGCTCGCAGCAGCCCTCCGCGACGCCGGCTACGCGACGCGCCTCGTGGACGCCTTCGCCCTCCCCACATCGGATCTGCGCTGGCGTGCGGACGGGCGCGCCCACCTGGGAGCGCCGGTGCGAGACGTCCTCGACACGCTGCCGGCCGCCGACGCAACCGTCGTCGTCACGACGCCGTTTCACCGCCCGCCGCACCGTGACGACCTGCTGGGAGCCTTGCTCGAAGGTATCCCGGGGCCCGTGGTGCTCGCGGACGCCTACCAGAGCGGCCAGCATTACGTCGAGGCGCCAACGCTCCTACGGGCCTATCCCGAGGCCCGCGCCTGGGTGAAGTACGAGGCCGAAGCCACCCTCCCCGAATTGCTGCGCGATGGCGTGCCCGAGGGCGTCCATGTCGGGCGACGACCGAACCTCGACACCCTGCCGCTGCCCGCCTGGGACCTCGTCGATCTCCCCGCCTACTGGACGTTCCACGCGCGCTTCGTGAAGAAGCTGGGGCGTCCTCGCGGCGCCTTCCCCTTGGGCGAGCGCACCCTCCCCCTCGTCACCTCCCGCGGGTGTCCCTTCACCTGCATCCACTGCAGCTCCAACCCCGACCGCGACGAACCCAAGGTGCAGCGTCGCTTCGGTTCGCAGGCGCTGCGCGCGCGCGTCGCCCAACTCGCCGAGCTCGGCGCGGACACCGCCTACGTCCTGGACGAGCTGATCAACGTCAACGCCTCCCACTTCGACCGGGTCCTCGACGCTCTGGCCACCCATGGGCTGCGCTTCGAAGTCCCCAACGGGTTCCGAGCCGACTACCTTCAGGAGCGCCACTTCGCGCGCATGCGCGGGCGCGTCACCACCGTCAGCGTCAGCGCCGAAAGCGGCAGCCAACGGGTCGTGACGCAGGTCGTGCGTAAGAAGCTCGATCTCGGCGCGATCCGACGCGCGGCGGCGCTCGGCCACAAAGCCGGCGTCCCGGTCCTGGTGCACTTCATGATCGGGCTGCCCGGTGAGAGCGCCGAGGAGGTCAACGCGACCCTCGCCTTCGCGCTGGACCTCTGGGACCGCTACCGCGCGCTTCCCGCGGTGCAGTTCGCGACGCCGCTACCCGGGACCGAGCTCGAAAGGCAGGCCCGACGCC
>JALVDI010000648.1 GCA_027009115.1 Polyangiaceae bacterium
GCACGAAAGAAGACGAAGCGATCGGCGAAGGGACGGCCGCCTGGCGCCGGCAGCAAGGGCCGCGGCTCGAGGCGTCGACGGCCCAAGACCCCCGCGACGACCCCGCCGCGGGGGACGAAGGCCCCTTGGGTGCTCTTGGGTGTCGCGGCCCTGGGGCTGCTCGCAGTAGGGCTGCTGACGAGCACTCGCAGCGACGCGGACCAGACCGAGGAGGTCACGGAGGTCGCGCCACCTCCGGCCCCCGTCGCCGCCACCGTGCCCGAAGCGCTCACCGTGCGGGTCCTCGCGCGCTACCCCCACGACCGCGGCGCCTTCACCCAAGGGCTCCTCTGGCACCAGGGACGCCTCTACGAATCGACGGGCCTCGAAGGCCGCTCGTCGCTCCGCCGGGTCCACCTCACCGACGGGGCGGTCGAAGAGCGCGTGGATCTTCCCGACGAATACTTCGCCGAAGGGCTCGCGCTCGTGGGAGACGAGCTCTTCCAGCTCACTTGGCAAGAAGGCGTCGCCTTCGTCTGGGACCTGCGGACCTTCACCAAGAAACGGGAGCACTCGTACGAAGGCGAAGGCTGGGGACTCTGTTGGGACGGAACACACCTGGTCATGAGCGACGGGTCCGATCGGCTGTTCTTCCGGAACCCGGAGACCTTCGCGATCGACCACACGGTGCGCGTCACGAAGATCGGCCGCCCCGTGCGCTACCTCAACGAGCTAGAGTGCGTGGACGGCGACGTGTACGCGAACATCTGGCAGCGCGACGAGATCGTGCGCATCGATCCCCGCACCGGGCGGGTGACCGCCAGCATCGACGCCCGCGGGCTCTTGGGCCCCGACGAGCGCCAGGGCACGGACGTCCTGAACGGCATCGCATGGCGGGGCGAGGAAGGCCGGCTGCTGCTGACCGGCAAGCTCTGGCCCTGGGTCTTCGACGTCGAGCTCGTCCCCCGCCGCTGAGCGACGCCGCGCGCTCAGGTGCCCGGCGCCCAGCGCATCCCCGGAGGGCCGGGGATGCCCCGCTCACGCCGAATGTAGCCGAGGAAGGGGTTGGAGCGCAGCTCGCGCTCCAGGGTCGTCATCGGGCCATGGCCGCTGTGCACACGCAGATGCCCTGGCAATTCCATGAGGCGTCGCAAGCTCTCGACCATCTGCGCCGGATCGCTCATCGGAAAGTCCGTTCGCCCGATGCTCCCCGCGAAGAGCGTGTCGCCCACGAAGATGTCCCGGTCGTCGTAGTAGCAGCCCTGCCCCGGAGTGTGCCCGGGCGTCGATAGAAAGCGCAGCGTCGTCTCGCCGAGCTGCACCTCCTCACCGTCGTCGATCCAGCGATCGATGCGACCGCAGGGGCGGTCGAGCTGCGGCATTCCGAACATGCGCCCCTGCACCGGGAGCGTCTCGAAAAGCGGTCGCTCCAGCCGCCCGAGCACCGCCGGCACGTCCCACTCGGCTTGCAGAAGCGTCAGGGCACCCGCGTGGTCGATGTGGCCGTGGGTCAGCAGAATCATCCGCAGGTCGGGGGCCGGGTCGAGACGCTTGAGCGCCCGGGGGAGCTCGTCGGACTCACCGGTGTCGACGACGGCGCTCTGCCCCGTGGCCTCATCGGTGATCAGATAGGTGT
>JALVDI010000649.1 GCA_027009115.1 Polyangiaceae bacterium
CGGGACGCCTTGGGGCGTAGGAAGCCTTCATGGCGATCGCAGGTCCCCACCGTCCGGCGGCTGAGTTTTTCGAGCGGGCGCCCTTTCTCGTGTTCTGGGAGACGACGCGGGCCTGCGACCTGGTCTGCCAGCATTGTCGGGCCGAGGCGATGCCGGAGCGGCATCCCGGTGAGCTGAGCACCGAGGAGGGCGTCGCCCTGCTCGACGAGATCGCCGCGATGGGCACCCCCCTCGTCGTGCTGACGGGGGGCGACCCGACCAAACGGCCCGACCTGCTCGAACTGGTGGCCCACGGCGCTTCGCGGGGCCTTCGGATGGCGCTCACTCCCAGCGCCACGCCGCTCGTCACCGAGGAGCTCCTCGAAGCGCTGCGGGGGGCCGGCCTCTCGCGGCTCGCCATGAGCTTGGATGGCTCCGACCCCACCACCCACGACGGCTTCCGAGGTGTCGTCGGCTCCTACGAGCGCACCGTGCACCTGTTGCGAGCGGCGCGCCGGCTTGGCCTGACGACTCAGGTCAACACCTCCATCGTGCGACGCAACGCCGGGCAGCTCGAACGCATCGCCACGCAGCTCGAACGCCTCGACATCGAGCTTTGGGCAGTGTTCCTCGTCGTACCCACGGGCCGGGCGAGCGCCTCGCTGCTGCTCGATGCCGAGGAGACCGAGCGGCTGCTGGAACGGCTCGCGGACGTGGCCGAGCACGCTCCCTTCGACGTCAAGACGACAGCGGCCCCCCACTTTCGACGGGTGCTGCTGCAGCGCAAGGTCGCCCGAGAGCAGATCCGCGGGCTGGCCGACGGCATCGGCCGGGCGCCCCGGAGCGTCAACGAGGGGCAGGGCGTCTGTTTCGTCTCGCACACGGGGGAGGTCTACCCGAGCGGCTTTCTGCCGCTGTCTTGCGGCAACGTCCGCCAGCCGGGCGGGCTGACGCGCATCTACCGGGAGCACCCTCTGATGCGACAGCTGCGCGACCCAGATGCCCTCGGCGGAAAGTGCGGCCGATGCGAGTTCCGGCGGGTCTGCGGAGGATCGCGGGCGAGAGCCTTTGCGGTGTGGGGCGAACCGCTCGCCGAGGAACCGGCGTGTGCCTACGAGCCGCGGGCCGCCCCCGCCCGATGAACCGACCGCCAGGAGTGCACCGGATGTTCGAGCCCAGGACCATCATCGAGCCCTTTCGCATCAAGGTCGTCGAGCCGCTCCCGCTGCCCTCTCGGGCCGAGCGCGCCGAGGTGTTGCGGAAGGCGCGCTACAACTTGTTCGGCGTGCGCGCCGAGCACGTCACCATCGACCTGATGACCGACTCGGGCACCTCGGCCATGAGTCAGCAGCAGTGGGCAGCCATGATGCGGGGCGACGAGTCCTACGCCGGTTCGCGCTCCTTCTTCGAGTTCGAGGCCGTGCTGCGGGAGCTGACGGGCATGGCGCACGTCGTGCCCACCCACCAGGGCCGTGCCGCCGAGCGCATCTTGTTCTCGGTGGCGGCCGCCAAGGGAATGGCGGTGCCCGCCAACACCCATTTCGACACCACGCGCGCCAACGTCGAGGCGGTTGGAGCCGAAGCGGTGGACCTGCCCATCGCCGAGGCCCTCGACACCGAATCGGACCACCCCT
>JALVDI010000650.1 GCA_027009115.1 Polyangiaceae bacterium
CGAAGGGGCAGCTGCCCGGTCTGCACCGACGGGATCGTTGGATCGCGCACCCTCCGGCACGAGCGGCGCGGGCGACGATCCCCGAATCAGCTCGTCGACACCGACAGCGACGAGGGCGCCGAAGAGGCCCAGAAGAACCGCGGGAGCCGGCGCCCAGCCACGGGCAAGCAGAACCCCACCCCCCGTCAACGCGGCCACGAAGACGAAGCGGAGCCGCCGGCCGCCCGGCGTACCGAGGTGACCGACGGGCCACCCCACGACGTAGCCGAGGAGGCTCGCCGCGCACAGGCCGTAGAAGAGGTCGAGGGTCTGCGGCATCGCGTCGCGGCGTCATCCCAACACGAGGGCCCACCGCCCGCAAGCCCGGCGATGTCGCCGGCCACCTCGCCGCAAGCGGCGCAGACACACCAAGAGCTGGAAACGAAAACGCCCAGCCGAAGCTGGGCGATCGCAAGTCACCGAAGAGACTGGGGTGCGGAAGAGAGGACTCGAACCTCCACGGGTTTTACCCCACAGGAACCTGAATCCTGCGCGTCTGCCAGTTCCGCCACTTCCGCGTGGGGAGGAGCGGGATAGTCCGCGACCGGTCGGGTGTCAACCCAGCAAAGCCAAAGCACAGGCTCAGATGCGCATGGGCATGATCACGCCGACGAAGGAGGTCCCCTCGCCAACGGGCCGGAGGACCCCGGGGTCGAGCTCGCCGCTCAGCTCCAGGGCGACCTCGTCGTGGCTGAGCGCGTTGAGGGCATCGAGAAGGTAGCGGGCGTTGAAGCCGATCGAGATGTTGTCGCCGGCGTAGTCGACGTCGAGCTCCTCGGTGCCTTCGCCGACGTCCGGGTTCTGGCTGACGATGCGCAGCACACCCGGCTCGATGTGAAGCTGCACACCGCCGCTCTTGTCGCTCGCCACGAGGCTGATGCGTTTCAGCGTCGCGATGAGCTTGTCCCGTCCCGCGATGATCGTCTTGCTGTGCTGCTGGGGGATGACCTTGTCGTAGGGGGGAAACTGCTCTTCGGCGAGCTTCACGCTCAGCTGCAGGTCGCCGTGACGGAAGAAGGCGTTGCCCGCGGCCACACCGACCGCGACCTTGGCCTGGACCTCTTCGCCGCTCTTGCTGAGTGCCTTCGCTTCTGCCTTCGCGTCCTCGATGACGCGCTTGAGCTCGGCGACGCCCTTGTGGGGCACCAACATCGAGAAGTTCAACAGCTCCCCGTCCAGCTTGGCCTCGGCCTTGCTGAGCCGGTGACCGTCGGTCGTCACCATCCGCACGAGCTTCCCGTCCCCTTCGAAGAGTGCGCCGGCCAGATGTGGCCGCGTGTCGTCCGACAACATGGAGTAGCTCGTCAGACCGATGAGCTCGCCGACGAGGGCGGCGTCGAGGGTCGCGAAGTCGACCTCCCCCGGGTTCGGCAGGGGCGGGAAGTCATCGCCGAGCAGCCCCGGCACCTTGTACTTGATCTTCCCCTGTTCGAGCATGACCGCCTGGTTCTCGCCGACGCGCAGGGTGATCTCGCCTTCCGGCAGCGCTTTGACGATGTCGAAGAGCGTGCGCGCGGCGACGGCCACAGAGCCGCCACGCTGGATGCTGGCCGGAGCCAGGGCGGTGACACCGAGGTAGAGGTCGGTTGCGCTCAGACGGAGCCTCTCGGGGGCCTCCGCTGACAGAAGCACGTTCGAGAGAATGGGCATCGAGCTCTTGCGGTCCGCGACCCCGTGGGTGCGAGCAAGACCGCGGAGGAAGTCCCGCTGTTGAATCGTGAGCTCCATGGATTGCCTCGAATGCTCGCCAGGTGGTGTTAAAAGAAGAGAATTTTAAATTCTCGTCGTCGTCTTAACGGCTGTGGATTGGGGATGGGTATCGACGAAGATCCTGGGATCGTTGGTGATTCGTTCTCTTCGCTGGATGTGTGAAACCGGAGGAGGGAGTGTGGAGAGAAGCTCCCCGATCGTACCCACAGGGCAATCCCCAGCGTTGCCCACAGGTTCTCACGGAGCCCAGGATCCCGCGTCCTAGGTGCATACCGCGGCGGGTCCAGTCGCACAAGCTCACACAACGTAGGGTCATGTATGGTGGTTTGGGTTCGTCGGTATGCTGTCGCGAGCAGATCGTGACCCCAATTGAATGACGCGCCACGTCGAGTTCGACGCGGCGCGTCGTGCGCCTTTTCTACGCACCCGTGCCAATCGGGCGCGCAAGGAGCTGCGCACCTATCCCGTGGACGTGACTACGCCAGCCGGCACTCGACGCCCGCAAGCTCCATATCGAAGCGGAGGTTGAGGTCATCGCGCCGGAACACCTCCAGGCCGTGATCCTCCCCGTCGTCCCGCCACTCGGCCGGCAGGGCGACCTCGCCGCGGGTCATGGCCTGGAGGCCTTCGAAGATGTTGGACTCGGCGTCATCGACTGTTTGAAACACGTACTGCATGGTCGGCTTTCCCCCTGAGCGAGAACCGCTGTCTGCGGGTAGCAGGAAGCGGTCCACCCCGGTCGTGACGCGTCGCGTCGCGGATGTCCTCGAAAAGCGCAGACCTCTTATGGGCTGCCTGTGCGAACCACCAGGACAGGGCCGCTGGCGAGGCGCACGACCCGCTCGGCCACGCTGCCCAGCAGGATGCGGCGCAGGCCCGTGCGGCCGTGGGAACCCACGATCACGAGGTCGGCGCCGATCGTCGCGGCGTGCTCGGCGATCGCCTCGCCCGGCGAAGCGTGTCGAAGCACCGCCGTCTCGACCTGGCAGCCGGTGAGCTTGGCGGCCGCGAGCTCCTCGAGGCTCTTACGCGCCTGCTCGGTCATCTCGGAAGCGGCCTCGTCGAGCACCTCGTTGGGGCCGGGCAAGAGCGTCGGAGCTGCGAAGGGCGTCGGGTCGAAGACGTGGCAGAGCACGATCGTCGATCCATGCTGCTGACCGTAGAACGCGGCGGCTTCGAGCGCGGGTTCGCTCGCGTCCGAGAGGTCGGTCGCGACGAGCACCGTCTTGGGGGGAAGGTTCATGGGGGGAGTCATAACCACCCGAGCCCCCGCTGGGAACCCAGGTCCTCTTGGGCGCTCCGCGGGTGCGGACAACGCCCCTTCGAGGATCTTCCGAGGATCTTCAAGATTTCCTCGCCCCGGTGATCACGCAGGGGCATCCTTTCCCCGGCACGATCCATCGCGGTCGCCACTGGGCGGGCTGCCAGGCCGGAGGTTGCCAGTGCTTCTGCGAATTCCTCACCCGACGCCGTTGCTGACCGGGCGCCTCGTGGCCCGTTGGGATCGCTTCATCGCCGAGGTGGACCTCGACGACGGTCGTCGGGTGCGCGCTCACTGCGTCAACCCCGGGCGCATGGAGGGCGTCGTGCGCCCGGGGGCGCGGGTCTGGCTCTCCCCCGCGCCCCCGGAGCGCAAACGAAAGCTGAAGTACACCTGGGAGCTCGTCGAGCACGAAGGGCGCGTGGTGGGCGCGAACACCGTTGCGCCCAACCGGATCGTGGGCGAGCTCTTGCGTGCGCGGGTGCTGCCGGGGCTACGACGCTACCGCGCGCTGCGCGCCGAGGTTGCGTACGGCGAAGGTTCCCGAGCGGACTTCTGCCTCGACGGGGCGCGGCCTCACTGGATCGAAGTCAAGAACTGCCACCTGGTCTATCCTGACGGTCGCGGCTACTTCCCGGACACCGTCAGCGTTCGCGCCGCCCACCACATGGCAGCGCTCGCGGCGACGGTGGCCAGCGGCGCACGGGCCACGGTCTTGTTCTGCGTGCAGCGGGAGGACGCCCGGGCGGTCCGTCCGTCGCGGCTGCACGACCCGGACTTCGCCGAGGCCGCCCGGCATGCCCGCAGAGCCGGGGTCCGGCTCCGAGCCCTGCGGGTTCGGGCCACACCGGCGGCCTACGAGGTCCTCGACGAGATCCCGGTCGACCTCCGCCCATACGATGCGAGCCAACACGTCGTTTGGCGCGAGGCACGGTTGCCGTTCTCCGGGTGGCGCCGCCGTCGTTATCCGTCCACCTCGGTACCGACCACGAGGGATCGCGGTCGCGAGGATGCGCCTACGTGAGCACGACGGCTGCGCCGGCGAACGCTCGAGTGTGAGGCAACGAAGAGCGCGAGGCGCGTTCAGCCATCGCGGTCGATTCTCCGCTGGATGGTACGACGCGGCTCAGGGCACCTGGTCTTCCGGTACGAAGACGCACGACGACAACGTCGGGACCGAACCGTCCCGGCAGACGCCCAGGGCATCGACGTATCCATCGGGCGGACGCCAGCGCTTGTCCGCGTCGCGGTTGATCGCCACGAAGACCTGCTGTTCTTCGTAGGTCAGGCGGAACACCCAGAACCAGTCCTCGACGATCACCTGCTCGCGAAGGCCACGCCGAAGCGCCGGGAGTGCCTCGCGCAGCCGACCAACGCGGCGGACGTGGTCGAGGGAGGACTGCTCCTCGGGGCTCAAACCTGCAAAGCGCTGCATGCGCCGGTTGTCCGGGTCCTGCCTCCCCTCGGTGCCGATGTCGTCGCCCTGGTAGAGCATCGGGATGTTCGTCGGCGAGGTCATCAACATCGTTTGGGCGAGGCGCAGCCGCCGGTACGAGTCCGGGTTGGCGATGCCGCCTGCTTCCGTGAGCGCGCGCCACTGGTCGTGGTTGCCGAAGAAGTTGCCCATGATGGCTCCCGGGAAGCCACCCGCGCCGCCCATGGTGGGTTGCTCGACGAGATAGGCCCGGTCGTTGACGACGGCGAACTCGGCGAGCTCGCGAAGGCTCCTGCCGAAGGTGAGCAAGGAGTCGCGCACCGTCTGGTAGTAGGCCTCGTCGACCTGCCCCTGCACCATGTCCTCTCGGACGTGGTAGCGGGCCCAACCCCCGAGGGACTCCCCGACCATGTAGAACACAGACGGCTCCAGCGCGCGGCTGTGGTCGTCGACGGTCGTCTCGATCTCCGCGACGATCGCCGCCTTGAGCGCGCGGATGAAGACATCGTCCATGTGTTTGAGGGCATCGGCGCGGAAGGCGTCGAAGTTGAATTCCTGGATGAGCCAGAGCGCGTGGTCGACGACCGCCCGGACCGCCTCGGGGTTCGCGCCGTAGTCGAAGTCGGGCATGTCGGCGGTGAACCAGCAGCCGATGCGCGCCACCTCCCAACGGTCGTGGCATGGGTTGTACTCGAAGAACCACTCCGGGTGCCGTGCGTAGATGGCGGCCTCGCGCTGGACGTGGTTGGCCACGAAGTCGGGCATCACACGGATGCCGCGCCGGTGCGCTTCGTTCACGAGCGCGTGCAGCTCCTCGGCGGTACCGAAGGCCGTCTCGATGGGGTTGGCGTAGCCGTAGTCGTCCAGGTGCGTGTAGCCCGTCGCGACCGGGTGGTAGGAGTGATAGCTTGAGAAGCGCCGCCGATCGTTTGGGTCCACCGAAGGCTGCGATTGGTGGGAGTTGAGGACCGGCGAGCTGATCCACAGCGTGTTGACGCCCATGGCCTCGAAGTACCCCTCGCGGAGCTTCTGGAGGATCCCGGCGAAGTCGCCGCCCTGCCACTGGCTCCGGCGGTCGCGCACTTCGGCCAGGGAGCCGACCGAGTTGTCGATGTCGTTGCTCGGATCGCCGTTGAGGAAGCGGTCGGTCAGGATCTGATAGACGATGGCGTCGTTCCAGGTGAACTCCGAGTAGCGCAGCCCGGGGCCGATCCACATCGGTAGGAACAGCGGGCGGACGGCCCGCCCCGACTGCGTCGTCATGCGCAGCAGCAAGCTGTACTTGGAAGGTTCGAGGCCGGACGCACGGAGGGCGAAGGTCTGCGTGGAAGCGTCGAAGCGGTCGGTGAGATCGATGGGTGCGCCGTTGAGCTTCGTTTCGCTTCGCGCGAGGTCCAAGGGTTCGTCGCCGTCGTAGCGGACGACGACGTCGTATCCGTCGTCGGTGGTCGCGAAACAGAAGGTGAACTCGCCCACGCTTCGATCGGGCACGCAGCGGGGCGCCTCGCATGTACGGGCCGCTTCGTCGCACACCTCGGTGGCCCCGCACTCCTCGCAGCGCCACTCGCAGTCGGACGCGCAGGTGTCGGCGGAGTCCGGCGAAGCGTCGGGCAAGCCCAGGTCGACATGGGCATCGAGGGGTGGGAGCTCGAATCCAGGTCCGGTCTGGCAACCGCCGCCCACAGCGGCGAAGGCGACGAGCGACAGCGCCCGGCTTCTCGACCAGCCGTTCACTACGAGAGCCTAGCAGCCCGCCCATCGACCGTGATGGATCGGTCGCGAGGGTTCCCCGCGTAGTGCGCAACGAGGACATCTTGAGGATTGGTCAGGCGCGTGCTCCCGGGCGAGAGGCACGGAGAGGTATTGGGGATGCGGCCCTTGACGTAGCCCGCGGCGGCCGTAATACTTGCATTGTGACGCAAGCAACCAAGTGTTGTTCCGGCATCGGCGATCTCGCCGCCCAGCTGTCTCCCGATCTCTTTCGTGCGCTGGCCGACCCGCGGCGCATGGAGATCCTCGTCTGGCTTGCCGCGCGCTGCGATCGCCCCACCGTGAGCGAGATCGCGGCGGCCTTCCCCATCGACCTCTCGGTGGTCTCCCGACATCTGTCGGTGCTGCGCCGAGCCGGCGTCGTTCAGGCGGAGCGGCGGGGACGACGGACCCACTACCGGGTTCGCTACCGAGAGTTCGCCCAGGCTCTTCGTGCCGTCGCCGACGCAATCGAAGCCTGTTGTCCGATGGACGAGACCTGATCTCGGCTCACGAGCCGCCGTACCAACCCACGACAAAGGAGCCAACGATGAACCGCAACGACAGCAAGAACCTGCCTCC
>JALVDI010000651.1 GCA_027009115.1 Polyangiaceae bacterium
CCGCTGAGGGGCTCCGCGCAAGCCGAGGGCGTTCGACCGGCGCTCGTTGCTCTAGGCGGCGCTCGTCTCTAGAGTGCGGGTCTACCGCATGCACATCGATGTCCCCTTCTATGGAAACCTGGTCCTCTGCGCCATCTTGGTGTCGAGCGCGTACGCCTTCGCGATGGCGCTCGGCGCCGCTCGCGGTCGACCGCAGCTGATCGGCGCGGCCCGTTGGGGGACGTACGCGACGGTGGCGTTCATCAGTCTGGCTGTCTTCCTGCTGGCCTACGCCTTTCAGACTCACGACTTCCGGATCCGCTACGTCGCGCGCTACTCGGATCGCTCGATGCCCTGGTGGTACCTGATCACTTCCTTGTGGGGGGGACAGGACGGTTCGTTGCTGTGGTGGTCCTTCCTGCTCGGGGGGTACACCTTCGCGGTGACCCGCTGGCTGCGGGGACGCTACCTGGAGCTTCAGCCCTACGTGTACGCCACGCTCATGAGCATCGTCGCGTTCTTTGCGCTGCTCATGCTTTTCGCGGCCAATCCCTTCGCGACGGAGGTTGGCGCGGCGCCCATGGACGGCGAGGGGCTCAACCCCTTGCTGCAGAACTACTGGATGGTCATCCACCCGCCGGCGCTCTACATGGGCTTCGTCGGCTGGTCGGTTCCCTTCGCCTTTGCGGTCGCCGCCCTGTGCACCGGCCGCCTCGACGAAGAGTGGGTGAAGGCCGCCCATCTATGGGCCATGCTCGCGTGGCTCTTCCTCTCGATCGGTCTGTTGCTGGGGTGCCTTTGGAGCTACGAAGAGCTCGGCTGGGGCGGCTACTGGGCCTGGGACCCCGTCGAGAATGCGAGCTTCATGCCTTGGCTCGTGGGTACGGCGTACTTGCACAGCGCGATCGTCCAGGAGCGCTACGGCATGCTCAAGGTCTGGAACGTCTTCCTCATGTGTTTGACGTTCTTCATGACGATCTTCGGCACCTTCTTGACACGCTCGGGGATGATCGCCTCGGTCCACTCCTTCGCCCGCTCGGACATCGGCATCTACTTCGCGTGGTACCTCGTGTTCATCTTCGTGGTGTGCGCGGGGCTCATCGTCTGGCGCCTGCCGAAGCTCAAGGCCGATCACAAGATCCACTCGCTGCTCAGCCGCGAGTTCATGTTCCTGCTCAACAACTGGATCCTCCTGGGAATGATGATCTTCGTGCTGGTTGCGACGACCTGGCCACTCATCAGCGAGCTCGTCCGAGGCGAAGAGGTGACCGTCGGCCCAGCCTTCTACAACAGCTGGATGGTGCCCTTTGGTTTGGTGCTGCTCGCGCTGACGGGGATCGGCCCGCTCGTGAGCTGGCGCAAGGCGACGGGCAAGAATCTACGCAAGGCGATGAGCGTCCCGGCGGCTGCGGCCCTCCTCGTGGGCGTCGTGCACGCCTTGGCCGGCGAGTGGGTGGGCTTCCCCGCGACGGTGGAGCCGGAGACGATCTACACGACGGCGACCAACGCTCTGCTCGAAGCCTTCCAGTCCTACGCGCCGATCGCCTCGTCGATGATCAGCGCCTTCGTCGTCGTGGGCATCGCTCAAGAGTTTTGGCGCGGCACCAAGGTGCGCATGAAGAAGGGCGAGTCCTTCGGGACGGCTCTCGTACGGCTCGTCAGTCGGGCCCGTCGCCGTTACGGCGGCTACATCGTGCACATCGGCATCGTCATCATGTACCTGGGCTTCACGGGGGCCGCCTACGACCAGGAAGTCGAGGCCGCGCTGCGGCCCGGCGCGAGCCTCGATGTGGGGTCCTACGAGCTGCGTTACGACCGGCCGGACATGGTCACCGACCCGAGCAAGCGGGCGGTCTATACCTACATGACGGTCTTCGACGACGAGGGCGACACCTTGGGTCGCGTCGCGCCTGCGAAGTTCATCTACCGGACGCACCCCGAGATGCCGACGACGGAGGTGGCCATCCGGAGCAACGCCCGCGAAGACCTCTACGTCATCATGAGCACCGTCGACCCCCAATCCCGGCGCGCCACGTTCCGGGTGGTCGTGCGGCCGCTGGTGTCCTGGATTTGGGTGGGGGGGCTGGTGCTCATCTTCGGGACGCTGATCTCGCTTTGGCCCACGGCGCGGGATGTCCTCGAGCGGCAGGAGCGGCTGGCGCGCAGGCGTGCGAGCCGGCGTGCTGCGAAGGCGGCCGCTGCGGCGCTCTTCCTGGCTTTGATGGCGCTGTCGCCCCAGGGTGCCGAGGCTCAGGCGGACGGGTCGAGCTCGCTGCACGCCGGGACGGTCGTCATCCACGATCCTCAGGAGAGGCACCTCTTCGGGCACCTCCTTTGCCAGTGTGGGAGCTGCCAGCGGCTCCCCTTGGACCAGTGCGCCTGCGATTGGGCCGAGTCGCGGCGCGCCGAGCTTCGGGCGCGGCTTTCGGCGGGTGAGGGCGTCGAGGAGCTGATCGCGAGCTTCCGCGCCCAGTACGGTCCCGCTGCGATCGCGATTCCCTCGGATCAGGGCATGGACCGCGCGCTCTGGGCGGTCCCCATCGCGGGGGTGCTGCTGGCGGGTGGCCTGGTGTTCTTCATCGGGCGCCGGTGGCGCGGGCGCGACGAGGGCGGCTCGGAGCTCGCGGCGGGCGAGGAGAGCCGCTCGGAGGGCGCCGGGGCCAAGGATTACGACGCCATCCTGGAGGAAGAGCTCCGGCGGCTCGAGGAAGGTGGGCTGTGAGCGTGTTGCTGCCGCCGATGTTCCTGGTGCTGGCCGCGGCCGCCCTTTTCGCCGCCCTCTACAGTCTGTGGGCCAGCTTTCGTTCCGCCTTTGGAGCCCTCGACGCGCCGGACCTGCAGGGGACCGTCGAGGCCATGTCGCGCCATCAGCTCCTCGAAGAGAAGCGGGCGCTGCTGGAGAACCTCAAAGACCTCCGCTTCGACATGGAGGCCGGCAAGCTGAGCCAGGAGGACTTCGATCGGCTCGAGGCTCGCCTGCGCGCCCGCGCCAAAGAGGTGCTGCGTCTGCTGGACGCCGACGCCGAACCTTTCCGGCGCAAGGCCGAGGCGTTGATCGCCGAGCGATTGAAGGCGCGCCCGCAGGCCCCCTACCGTGACGAGGCCAAGCCCGTCCGCACGCGCAAAGAGTGCCCCCGGTGCGACACCACGAACGACGGAGATGCGGCGTTCTGCAAGCGCTGCGGCCACTCCTTCGCCGAGCTGGAGGGCGACGATCATCGGGTCGCTGTCGACGATGCCGATGCAGGCGACGAGGGTGAGGTTTCGGTGCCGCCGTGCGACGAGGACACGTCGGGGAGGGAAGAGGAATGAAGCGCCTCGTGGTCGCCTGCTCGCTCGTCGCGAGCGCCGCCTTCGCGCAGCCCGGCGACGTCCCCGCCGGACCGGCCGAGGTCATCGTCGGTGCGCAGGATGCGGCGGAGCGCGCGCGCCAGGACCGGAACCTCGAGCAGGGGTCGCAGCCGCAAGTCGCGCCGGAGGTGCTGCGGCGCGCGGCCGGTCGTACGCCGCCGCTGGCCCAGGCCTCCGCGGACCGGTCCATCGACGCCGGGGCGATCCGCGTCCGGGTCGTCGACGCCGACGACCAGCCGGTCGCCGGGGCGTCTGTGCGGGTTGGGGTGATGAAGGCCGACGGATCCCGCGAGAGCATCGTTCGGCAGACCGACGAGGGCGGGCTGCTCGAGCTGCGCGACCTTCCGACGGGGTCCAGCCAGGCGTACCGCGTCAACGTGGTTCATGACGGGGCGACCTACAGCTCGACCCCGTTCCGCCTCGAGCCCGACCGCGGCCACCGCGTGCAGATCCGCATGCTGCCGACGACCCGAAGCCGCCGCTCGCTCTTGCAGACCTTGGGGCAAACGATGCTCGAGTACCGCAACGAGCGGGTCCACATCACCGAGCAGGCGCAGCTCGTGAACCTCGGCGAGGAGACCATCGTCTTCGACGACGACGAGCTGCGGATCGATCTGCCCGAAGGCTTCACGGCGTTCCAGTCGCAGCCCGGCATGAGCGACCAGCG
Source organism: Polyangiaceae bacterium (assembly GCA_027009115.1). Taxonomy (GTDB): domain Bacteria; phylum Myxococcota_A; class Polyangia; order Polyangiales; family Houyiibacteriaceae; genus JALVDI01. Next base: position 3,998 of record JALVDI010000651.1, read on the forward strand.
GCTGGTCCCCGACGAGCGAGGATTCGTCATCCGTGGCTCGCTTCCGCCGGGACGGGCGACGCTCGTGTGGGCCTACGACATCCCGCTGCGCGGTGAGGAGCTCCACTTCAGCCACCCGATCCCTTTCCGCACTTACGCGTACCGCGTGATGAGCGACGCGATGGAGGGAATGGAGCTCGACGTCGACGGCTTCCCCGCGGCGCAGCCGCACGAAGGACACCAGGGGCACCCTTTGTTGATCACCCAGGTCGAGCGCTCGCCCGAGGACCCACCCCTCGACAGGCTTCGCGTCACTGTCCGGGGGATCCCCGGCCCGGGGCCGATGCGCTGGTTGGCGCTGGGGGCGGCCCTGGTGCTCCTCGCGTTCGGCCTGCTGATGGCGACGCGGGGCGGCGACCGGGCGGGCGCCCTGGCCCGCGCGCGGGAGGCTCGGAAGGCGGAGCTGATCGACGAGGCCGTGGAGCTCGAAGAGCTCTTCGCCGCGCGCGAGATCGGGCCGCAGTACCGCGAACGTCGGATGCGTGAGGTGGTCGATGAGCTGGCCTCGCTGCTGCGCCTCGACGAGGCCACCGACGCCTCTCGGGCCGCTCGCGGGCAGGGTAAGAAGAAGAAACAGGGGCCTCGGGCAGAGCCAAGCTGAACGCCGCACCGTCGCGCGGTTGCGAGGGACCCGCCGGATGTTATCTCAGCGGTTCGATGCGCGTGCTGAGGATCCTGTGCGTTGGTCTCACGGTGGCTGCTTGCGGCGGCGCGGGCGAGGCGGCGGCCGGCGAAGAGCCCAGCCCGGGCGACCGGGCTCAGGGCGCCGGGACGACCCCCGAGGAGCGCGCGCAGGCGCGGATCGAGGCCGAGTTTCCGCGCCACGGGGTCGTGACGGCGACGCAGATCCGCGTACACCTGGAGCCTCGCGACGACGCGACGGTGGTTGGGTGGCTGAGGGTGGGCGCCCGGGTGCGGGTGGCGGCCGAGACAAGGCAGGTGGGCGGCTGTCGCTGGCACCGGGTCCACCCGGAGGGCTGGGTCTGTGGGACCGGGATCGAGGTTCGTGACGCCGAGATCCCCATCGAGCATCCGACGGACGAGGGGTGGAAGGAAGGACAGGCGGAGCACGCCGCGGAGCGCGGTGCTTTGGTGCTGCCGCCCGTCGCGCGGGACGAGCCGCTCCCCTACGACTACTACTACGTGAAGGAGGCCACGGTCCCCGAGTACCACCGGCTCCCATCGCGCAACGAGCAGCGGGCGGCGCTGGCGAAGGCTGCCCGCTATCGGGAGCTCTTGGGGATCGACCGGCGGCGCGCCGAGCTCTATCTCCGCGGCGAGCGCGACGACGGGCCGCCGGGGACCCAGGTCACGGCGCGCTACCTGGACCGGGGTTTCTACGTGGCGAGCAACGGCAGCGAGGTGCGGGCGTTCCGGCGTTTCGTCCGCACGACCCAGGGGCGCTACATCAAGCGAGCCCAGCTCGAACCGCGGAGCGGGCACGACTTCCGCGGGGTGGAGCTGGGCGATGGGGTCGAGCTCCCCGTCGCCTGGACCACGCGCACCTCGCGGCCTCGGATACTCGTCGAGACAGACCCCGTTTCGTGGCGCGACGACGAGGAGATGGAGCCTTGGCCGCGACAGACGCGCCTCGAGGGTTGGCGCGAGCGCCGGAACATCGGCGGACGGATGATGCACGTTGTCGAGACGGACGCCGGCACTCGCTACCTGCGCTCCTGGTTCGTGGCGGTGGCCGAGCGCATCGATCGGCCTGAGGAAGTTGGTGTGGACGAGCCCTGGGTGCATGTGGACCTGAGCGAGCAGACCTTGGTGCTCTACGAAGGCGACCGGCCCGTGTTCGCGACCCTCGTGTCGACGGGGGTCGAAGGCAACGAAACGCCGACCGGTGTCTTCGAGATCCGCCGCAAACACGTGACCGACACGATGGCGAACATCGGCGACGACGCGGACGATCGATACCGCATCGAAGACGTCCCCTGGACCCAGTACTTCGAAGGAAGCTTCGCGCTGCACGCGGCCTTCTGGCACACCCGCTTCGGGCTCCCGCGCAGCCACGGTTGCGTGAACATGACGCCTTACGACGCCCATCGGGTCTTTCGTTCGACTTGGCCGCGGCTGCCCGAGGGGTGGCACGGGGTCTCGACGGACGGAACGCCGTTCCGTGGTAGCCACGTGGTGGTCACCGACTGAGCGGCGAGTTCCAGCCCGCCGGTCAGGCCCCAGCCGAGCCGTGCGCTCGTTCGCCGTCTTCCCGGGGCCCTCCCGGTTGAGCGACGAGTTCGGGCCCACCGAGTCGACCGGCAGCTCGCCGCGAAGCTGCGGGGGCTATCGGGCCGTGGCGTCCCGAGGAGAGCCGAAGGCATCTCGTGCAGGCCGGACGAGCAGCCGATCCAGGCGGTGCAAGAGGGGCCGTAAGGTCCGCGGGTCGATCGCGCTCACGGCGACCCCGTCGTGGTCGGTCGCCAGCATGGCCGCGCGTCGCGGGTCGAGGCGGTCTGCTTTGTTCAGCACGACGAGGCGGGGCATCTCGTGCAAGGCGAGCTCTTCGAGGAGCGCCTCCGTCGTTCGGAGGTGCTCCTCGTAGCCCGCGTCGGAGGCGTCGACGACGTGCAGGAGCAGATCGGCGTCCTGGGCCTCCTCGAAGGTGGCGCGGAACGCCGCGAAGAGGTCCTTGGGGAGGTCGCGGATGAAGCCCACCGTGTCGCTGAGGACGATCTCGGCGCCGCTCGGCAGGCGCGCACGGCGCGTCCGCGTGTCCAGGGTCGCGAAGAGCTTGTCCTCCGCGAGCACGTCCGCGCCGGTGAGCTTGTTGAGCAGCGTGCTCTTTCCGGCGTTCGTGTAGCCCACGATGGCCACGACGGGCACGCCGCTGCGACCGCGTTTGCGGCGCCGCTGCTTGCGCCGCTTGCCCTGTTTCTTCAGCTCGCGGCCCAGGCGCGTGATGCGTTCCCGCGCTCGGCGCCGGCCGATCTCGAGCTTCGTCTCGCCGGGGCCGCGGCCGCCGATGCCGCCCGTCAATCGCGAGAGCGCGTCGTCCTTCTGGCCCAGCCGCGGCAGCAGGTACTTCATCTGAGCGAGCTCGACCTGGAGCTTCCCGTCCTTGCTCTGCGCGCGCTGCGCGAAGATGTCGAGGATGAGCTGCGTGCGATCGAGGACCTTGAGGTCCGTGATTCGCGCCACGGCGGCGGCCTGGGCAGGGCTCAATTCGCGGTCGAAGATGAGCACCTCGACGTCGAGCTGCATCGCACGGATAACCACGTCCTCGAGCTTGCCGCGCCCCAGCACGTACTTCGGGTCCGGCCGGTCGCGGACTTGGAGCACCGTGTCGGCGACCTCGACGCCCGCGGTTCGCGCGAGCTCTTCGAGCTCCCGGAGCGAGTCGGTGGCCTGAAGCGCGCGTCGCTTGTCGCAGACGTGCACGAGGATGGCGCGGCCGTCCTTGGCGACGACGGGTCGGGCCTTGCGCGCACGGCCGAACTCCTCCTCGAGGGCGTCGATGAGCTCGGCCGGGTTGACGTCGAGGCGGTTGTGCGAAAGCGGTCCGAAGGTCCGGTAAGGGGGCTGGCCGCCATCCTCGCCGCCGGGGACGCAGTGGCCGTAGTAGACCCAGGTGGGCTTTGCCTCGCCCGGCGTCAGGCAGATCGCTGCGACCAGGTCGAGGCGTAGCCGGGTGAGGTCGACGAGGTCGTCGCGGGTGAGTGGTTCGTTGGCCAGGTGCGTGTGGATGAGCCGCAGCCCGCGAAGACGCCCGGCGCCGGCGCGTAGTCGCCCGATGTCCGGCAGCATGAGCTTCGAGGCGTCGCCGATGACGACGTGGGTGACGTTGCCGGAGCGATCGACCAGCACGCCCACCTGGCGGCCCGTCGAGTGGGACACCTCGCACAGGGAGCGGCTGAGCTCGGGCGTGGTCAGGACGTCGAGGGGGACGCGGCGCCGATAGATGCGCTGGAGCGCTTTGGTTTCGGAGGGGCTGAGGCCCGAGGTGTTGCCGTGGATGGGGCGCAAGGTCGGTGCGAACTCCTGATGCGTGGCCTCGATCGTAGCAGGCGCGCGAAGGATGCCAATGGCCTCCGACAGGAGCGCTTCAGGAGGCCTCGAGGATCGCCGGATCCATGTCCACGCTGATGGGGCAGTGGTCGCTGCCCAGGACCTCCTTGTGGATGCGCGCGGCGCGGAGGAAAGGCATCGCACCGGGGGACGCGAGGATCAGATCGATGCGCCAGCCGATGTCGCGCTCGCGCACGTTGAAGCGCTGGCTCCACCAGGTGTACGCGCGGGCCTTGGGGTGGAGATGCCGAAACGTGTCGGTCCATCCGGAGCGGAGCCAGCGGTCGAGCTCCTCGCGCTCTTCGGGTAGGAAGCCGGAGGTCTTCTGGTTTTGCTTCGGCCGCGCCAGGTCGATCTCGCGGTGTGCGGTGTTGAAGTCGCCCATCACCAAGATCGGCACGCCGCGGGCGCGGTCAGTCTCGAGGCGGTCGAAGAGGCGCCGGTAGAACGCGAGCTTGAAGGGGACCCGCGAGTGATCGCGGTTGCGACCGCTCCCGTTCGGGAAGTAGACGTTGGCCACGGTCAGCCCCCCGAAGCGCGCGATCTGCAGGCGCCCTTCGGCGTCCATGGCCGGGTCTCCGAGGCTCGTCTCGACGCTCGCTGGCGGGCGCCTGGAATAGAGCGCGACGCCGCTGTACCCTTTCCGTTCGGCGGCGACGAAGTGCGTGTACCAGCGTGGGGGTCGGCGAACCTCTCGCGGGAGCTGCTCGGGGTGGACGCGGGTTTCTTGCAGACCCACGACGTCGGCGCGAGCGGTCTTGAGCCAGTCGAAGAAGCCTTTTTTGACTACCGACCGCAGGCCGTTGACGTTCCAGGAGTATGCGCGGAAGAGGGACCGTCGTGCCACGGGGCTGCTCCTGACGTGCCCGTTGGGCACGCGCAAGCGGTTGGCGCCTACCTCCGGTGGGGGACAATCGGGTAGTATGGGCGCGACTCATGGGCCTCGCCAACCGTGACCCCCTCGTCGGGCTGACCCTCGACGGCAAGTACGAGATCGTCCGGCCCATCGCTCGGGGGGGGATGGGGCGCGTGTATCGGGCCATTCAGCGCCCCCTCGGGCGCGAGGTGGCCCTCAAGGTGCTCGATATGGAGCAGCTCGAAGGCCAGAAGGCGGGCGGCGACTTCGCCCAGCGCTTCTTCCTCGAGGCGGCCGCGTGTGCCCGGCTGACGCACCCGAACACCGTCGTCGTCTACGATTACGGGTGCGCGGAGGACGAGGTCTTCTACATCGCCATGGAGCTGCTCGAGGGCCCCACTCTGGAGGCGGTCCTCGAGCGCTCGGCGCCCCTCGATCCGGCGACGACGGTGCACCTGGGCTTGCAGATCTGCGGCTCTTTGGGCGAAGCACACGAGCGCGGGATGGTCCACCGCGACCTCAAACCTTCGAACGTCATGCTCATCGGGCGGGGCGGCGAGCCGAACTTCGTCAAGGTGCTCGACTTCGGCCTCGTCAAGCAGGACGACCAGGGGTTGACCCAGTCGGGGGCTCTGCTGGGTACCCCGCGCTACATCTCCCCAGAGCAGATCGCGAGCTCCGACGTCGGCCCCGAGAGCGACATCTACTCCCTCGGCGCGGTCCTCTACCACTGCTTGACGGGGCGACCTCCTTTCGACAACGACTCGCAGTTCGCGCTCTTGGCCTCGCACATGAGCGTCGAGCCTGCGCCTGTCGAGGCAGCCAACCCAAGCACGGAAGCGAGCGCTGAGCTGCGGGCGGTGGTCATGCGCTGCCTCGCCAAAGAGCCGCGCGCGCGCTTCCCGTCCATGCGGGCGTTGGCCGACGCCCTGCTGGCCTGTCCCGAAGAGAGCGGCACCGCCGCCAGCAGTCTCGTCTCGAGCGCCGGCGGGCTGTCCGGGCTGCGCGCGGGGGCCAGCATCGAGCGCTCCGGGATTCAGCCTTCTTCGCCGGAGCGCACGCGCGCCGAGAGCCCCGTCGCCAAGAGCGCCGCCAAGACCCATGCGCCGTCGCGGCCTCGTGGGCTCGTCGCAGGGGCCGTGGTCCTTGGGCTGCTGCTCGGCGTGGGCGCCGTGCTGTGGTGGCGGATGGGGGCGCCGGCGCCTGCCCCCGAACCGTCGGCGCCCGCGCTCGCCCCCGACCCGTCGGCGCCCGCGCTCGCCCCCGACCCGTCGGCGTCCGCCCCGGCGACGGCAGCCGAAGTGTCCGCCGAGGCTCCTGGGCGCGTCCCGACCTCCGGCCCGGTGACCATCGAGAGCGAGCCTCCGGGAGCGCGGGTACGCCACGACGGACGGGACCTTGGCGACACGCCGCTGACGGTGGTCGTTCCCGAAGGGGAGCGCTGGACCTTGGTGCTCTCGTTGCCGGGTCACGAGCGGCGTGAGATCACCGTGACGGCGGGCCAAGGGACGGTCCGGGCCACCCTCGCGCCCCTCCACCGGCGCCGGGGGATGCGGCGCACCGCTTCGGCGCATAGAGGAGCCGCTTCTGCTCCTTCGACCTCCATGGCCGCCCCGGACGTTGCCGCCGAGGAACCTGTGCCGACCCAACCCGCGGCGGAGCGCACCGAGCCGGCCGAGGGCCCCCGGGAGCGCGCCGAGCCCCCCGTGACGCACCGGCCGCGTACGGACAACCGCGATCCATGGGCTGAGCCCCGTCATCCATGAGACGATCGTTCCAACCTTCGAGGTCCACGACGCCCGCCATGCTTCGAACCCTTCTCGCGATCGCCCTGCTCGGCTGTCTTGTGCCCGTGGCCGGTGCACAGAACGAAGCCGACGGCGCCCTGAGCGAACAGGATCGTCACGCCCGAGAGCTCTTCTTGCTCGGCGACGATCTCTACGCGCAGGGCCGCTACGAAGAAGCCCTGGCTGCCTTCGAAGAGGCTTACGAGCTCTCGCAGCGGCCGCTCTTGCTGTTCAACATCGCCAACGCCCAGGAGCGCTCCGGACGGTGGGAGGAGGCGATGGCGTCGCTGCGTGCCTACCTCCCCCACGCCGACGAGGCCGAGCGCGCGCGGATCGAGAGCCGCATCGCGAGCCTCGAGCGGCGGGTGGCGCGCCTGAGAGCCGAAGAGCCTCCGGCGCCCGCGCCCGAAGAGCCCTCCCGCGATCGGGCGGCTCCTGTCCTACTCGCCGCCAGCGGGGCGCTCCTCGCCGGCGGGGTCGTCCTGGCCATCTTGGCTCGTGGCGCACGGAAGGACATCGCCGACGCATGCGGTTCGGTCGACGGACGTCGCTTGTGTTCGGCGGAGGCCTCGAGCTCGCTCGCCCGTGACCGCCGCGCTTCGTGGGGCGCCGACGCGCTCTTCGTGGCCTCGGCGGCGGCGCTCGGTGTGGGCTTGTACCTGTGGCTGCGCCCGCGGAGCGAAGGGGAAGAGGAGGGGGCCGTCGAGGCGTCCGTGAGCGCCGGCCCGACCGGCGGGGAGGTGGTGCTCCGTGGGCGCTTTTGAACGCCGGGGCGTGCTGCTCGTGCTGCTGCTCGGCGGCGCCGCTTGCACCCTCACCCGCGCCGAGCAGGACGACTGCCGAAGCAATGCCGAGTGCCGGGCCGCTTTCGGTTTGGGCTGGGTGTGCGGAGGCGATGGGCTCTGCGCGCAGGCGCCTCCCGAGCCACGTTGCGCGTCCACCGAGCCGGCGAACCTCTTCCGCGCCGAGGAGCCGCGGATCGTCCTGGGGACCCTCGTCGACGGTTCCCTCAGCACTCAGGTCGCGCGCGGCAACGCCGTCCGGCTCGCAGTAATGGACGCGAACAACGCGGGCGGCGTCGAGGGCCGTCTGTTCGGGCTCGTCACCTGCGACATCCGGGACGACTTCGAGGGAGACGGCCGTACGCGGGCCGATGCCGCGGTGGCCATGGCGCGTTACCTCGAAGACGTCGTCGGAGCGCCCGTCGTCGTCGGCCCGCCCAGCTCCGAGGAGGCCGAGAGGGTCCTCGGTGAGACCTCCCAGGTGGTCTTGATCAGTCCGTCGGCCACGAGCCCCGCGCTGACGGCGCTCGAGCCGATCCCCGCCACCGACGAGGCCCCGGGGAGGCTTTGGCGCACCGCACCCACGGACGAGGAGCAGGCGCGGCAGATCGTGGCGGACCTCACCGGTCGTGGCGTGACCGATGCCTACGCCCTCGTTCAGAACGGGGCCTACGGCGACGGTCTCCTCACGCTCTTGACAGAGCTCATGCCGGACCTGCCCTCGGTGCGCTTCAGCACGAGCGGGCAGCTCTCGGCCGCCGTCGATCTCGTGGCGAACGAACCGGCCCGCGAGCTCCTCTTCATCTCTTCGAACACCGAGGACACCATCGACTTCCTCACGGCCGCCGTTGGAGACTCGCGCTTCGATGGGCGCCGCTTCTTCCTCACCGACGCGGCGGCGAACCAGGATCTCCTCGCCGGTCTGGGGGCGTTGCCGACCGCCCAGCGGGACGACCTCATCGCGCGGATCCGAGGCACTCGCCCGGCCAACGACGCCCGCCTCGCCAGCGCCTTCGCGAGCCGCTACCGCATCGAGTTCGGGCAGAGCAACATCGACGCCCTCAGCTTTACCTCGCACGCCTACGATGCCGCCTGGCTCGCCCTCTACGGGGCGGTCTGGTCCACCTTTCAGGAGGCTGAGGTGACGCCCCTCGGGGTGGCGCGCGGCCTCCGGCACGTGAGCGCCGGGGTGCCGGTGGACGTGGGGGAGCTGTCCTGGGAGACCGTCGTCGAGACCTTCCGCGCCGGCGAGGGGGTGGATGTGACGGGAGCCTCCGGCGCCCTCGACTACGATCCGAGGACGGAAGAGCGCTCGGAGGGCGGGCAGAGCTTCGAGATCTGGGTCGTGTCGCCCGACGGGGCGCAGCTCTGCCCTGCAACCGAGCTCGCCTGCGGCACCTGAGTCACCACACCGAGAGGTGGTCTTCGACGACGCCGAACACCTCGTCGATGGTGTGCCCGAGCACGCGGCCACGGAAGAGGCCGTAGGGCTGTACGAAGTCGCTGCGGATTACCTTGAGGTCGAGGTGCTGCGCTCGGGCGCCGAGGGGGCGGAAGGTCAGGTCCACGCGTCCGTCTGCGCTGCGGATCGTCCAGTCTTCGACCGCGGGGAGCTTGGGCACCTCGAAGCTCACGGCGGGCAGGAGATGCACGCGCCCATCCACCCACAAGGCGTTCTCGAGGCTGGCGCCCTTCGGGTCGTCGTAGATCTCGGTGGAGAGGTTGAGCCCCAGGTCGTGTTCGCCGACGCGTCCGGCAAAGCTCGCCCACTTCCAGCGCGTCTCGCGCGTGGCGAGGGAGCGGGTCCAGTCGAGGGTGGCCAGCCCTCCGGCGAGGTCGATCGCCTCGTCGCCAAAGCGGACGCTTCCGCTCGCACGCAACCCCGCTGCCTTGTGCGTGTACGCGGGGCGCTCCTCGCCGAGGTCGTAAAGCAGCGCGAGGGCGTCCGCCGCTTCGACGCGGAATCCGCCGCGCAGACGCCGCTCCCCGAGCGGCACGTCGAGGCGGACCTCCCACGCGCCGCGGCCCTCGCGCCCCTGCCACGCGACGCGGATCTCCGAGCCCTTGCGGCGCCAGCGGCTCTCGCCTTCGATGCTGCTCGGCGCGAAGTCGAGTCCCCACCCCAGCGGTGCGAGCGCCACGTGCTGGTGGGCGACGCTCGGGCGCTCCTTGTCGACCAAGTAGAGGAAGACGTTGGCGGCGTAGCCGAGCTGTACGAGGCCAAAGGCCAAGAACACCCGCTCGCAGTTCACCGAGGTGTAGTGCCACTCCTTGAGCCTCAGCCACCGTAGGGCCCGGTGACCAAGCTCCGGGTGTCGGATAGGTGTGCGCCAGCGGCCGAAGGCCCAGCCCTGTTCCGTGCGCGCGTGCTCCGGCGCCTCGCCCAGGGTCGCCTCTTGTTCGCGCAGCGCAGGCGTTTCCGCGGTCATGGCGCCAGCTCCGCGAGCCGCTTGGCCATGGCGGCCACCGCCGGATCCGCCAGGGCCGCCTCGATGTCCCCCACGCGCGGCGGAGAGCGTCGCCTCAGGGCACGGCTGCGCTCGGCGGCCTCCCCGAGACGGGCTCGAAACCCTGCGTCCGCGTCTGCCCGCGCTGCCAACGCGCTGCGCAACGCGAGGCAAGCGTCCACGTCGCTGCACACGAGCAGCATGTCGCAGCCTGCCTCGATCGCGCGCACGCCTCCTTCGAGGACGCCCCAGCGATCGCGCACGGCCTTCATCTCGAGGTCGTCGCTGATCACGACCCCACCGTAACCGAGCTCTTCTCGCAGAAGCTCGTGGACCACACGCCTCGAGAGTGTCGCGGGGACCGTCGGGTCGAGCGTTTCGAACACGACGTGTGCGGTCATCAGCGCCGGTATTGTTTGTGCGCGTCGAAACGGCGCCAACTCCACCGCGTCCAGGCGCTCGCGCCCGTGACGGAGGGTGGGCAGGGCGAGGTGGCTGTCGAGGTCGGTGTCCCCGTGGCCCGGGAAGTGTTTGCCGCACGCCAGCACGCCGGCGTCGGCAAGCCCCGCCGCGAACGCCAGCCCTTGCTCGATCACGACCGCTGGGTCTGACGAGAAGCTCCGGTCCCCGATGACCGGGTTGGCGGGGTTGCTGTCCACGTCGAGGACGGGGGCGAAGTTCATGCTCAGGCCCAGCGCGCGCAGCTGACGCCCCAGCAGCCGCGCTGCCTCCCGCGTCAGCGCCGGGTCGCCGCGCCGGCCCAGCGCGCGCATCGGCGGCAGCTCCAGCACCGGCGCGCGCAGCCGCTGGACCCGACCTCCTTCCTGGTCGATCGCCACGAGCGGCGCGCCGGCGGCGTCGCGGAGAAGGCGGCGGAGCAGCTCGGCGAGCTGCCGGGGCCCCTCGATGTTTCGTCGGAAGAGCACGACCCCGCCCAGCGCGTCTGCCGCCAACGCCGCGCGGATCGCCGCCGGGGGCTCTCCGCCGGGGAAACCGGCGATCAGGACCTGTCCAGCGAGCGCTTCGAGTTCCACCCGGAGGTGATATCCCAGGGCGAGGCGCAGTCCTAGCCCCGATACAAGCAGTGGGAATCCTTGCAGAAACGAGCCGAAAGCCCCTCGCTCCGGGGAGTCGCTTAGCGGTCCGCGCGCATCGGGCTATGGTGCAGGCGCCGTGGACGCATCCCACGACCCATCCCAACCGCCAGCGAGCGCACCCTATCTGGACGGCGGACCTGTGCCGGCCGTCTACCCCGTCGGGCTCCCGAGCGAGAATGTCGACGACGACGCCGTCAAGGTCGTCCGGCGCCTGCGCCGCTACGGGTACGAGGCCTATCTCGTGGGCGGCGGCGTACGCGACCTCCTGATCGGGCGGCGGCCCAAGGACTTCGACGTCGCGACGAGCGCCCGGCCTTCCGAGGTGCGGCGGCTCTTCCGCAACTGCCGCGTCATCGGACGCCGCTTTCGGCTGGCGCACATCCTCTTTGGCGGTGGGAAGATCATCGAGGTCGCGACCTTTCGGCGCGATCCGGCGCAGAAGTTCCACGCCACCCGCTGCCGCACGTATCCCGAGGGAAGCCGCACGGATCTGCCGCGGCCCCAGCGCCTCGCGCCCGTTCACAGCACCTCCGACGAAGACGACCTTCTGATCCGCAACGACAACGTCTTCGGGCTGCCCCACGAGGACGCCATCCGTCGCGACTTCACGATCAACGGCCTCTTCTACGACTTCCACCGCTCCGAGGTGATCGACTTCGTGGGAGGCATGCAGGACCTCCGGCAGAAGACCATCCGCACCATCGGCGACCCGGACGTACGCTTCCGCGAAGATCCCGTTCGCATCCTGCGCGCCATCAAGTTCAGCGCGCGCCTCGATTTCGGCATCGCCCCGGACGTCTACGACGCCATGGTCGATTTTCGGGGCGAGCTGGGGCGGGCGGCTCGGCCGCGTCTGCTCGAAGAGCTCTACCGCTTGATGCGCGGGGGGGCGGCGCATCGCTCGATCTACCTGGCCTGGAACATCGGCGTGCTCGCCGAGCTCTTGCCGGAGGTCGCCTCCTTTCTCGACGACGACGCCCCCGGTTCGGATCTCACCTGGAAGCGGCTGATGGCGATCGACGCCCGGCATCGGCGCGACGCGCTCCCATCGGACGCGGTGCTCCTGACGGCGCTCCTGCTCGGCCCCCTCGAAGAGGCGATCGAGGGGGCGCGGGATCCGAGCGCTGCCTACGAGGACTTCATGGAGGAAGTGGCTTTCCGCCTTGCGTTGCCTCGCCGCAGCAAGGATCGCATTCGGCTCTTGGTGACGAGCCAACGCCGGCTGAGGCAAGGCAAGGTCGGCGCGCTGACTCGCCGCGAGTTCTTCGCCGACGCCGCCACGCTCCACGCCATCGACACCGAAGCCAAAGGGGAGACGCCCCCCGACTGGGCCCTTCATCCGACGGTCGTCGAAGAGAAGAAGCGCCCCAGACGACGTCGTCGCCGTCGCCGCTGAGGCTCACCGGAGCGCCGGGTCGTCGTCGACGGCGAAGGGGAAAGGGCGGTCGTTCCGGGGTCGGTACCACAGCCGCATCGAACGAGCTTCGAGGTCGAGCGCCTCGCCGCCGCGGAGGGTCTCGGGCGGGTGCTCGTGCGCGGTGTCGAAGATGATCTCCCACTTCCCGTCGAGGTTCGCCGGCAGGACGAAGCGCAGCGGCGTGGAGCCGGCGTTGATCATCCAGAAGAAGCTGTCGTCGCGGATGGCCCGTCCGTGGCTGTCGCGGCTCTCGATTTGGTCGCCGTTGAGGAACACGCCGAGCCCCCGCTGCGTCGCGTCATGCCAGCGAGCTTCGGTCATGGGTTCTCCGTCGGGTGTGTACCAGCCGACGTCCGGCGGGTGACTGGGCGACACGGCGCCCCGGAAGAAGCGGCGCCGGCGAAACACCGGGTGTTTGCGGCGTAGCAAGATCAGCGCGCGTACCTGCTCGGCGAGGGCGTCGTCGATGTTCTCCCAGTCGATCCAGGAGATCTCGTTGTCCTGGCAGTAGGCGTTGTTGTTGCCCCGCTGGGTGCGCCCGAGCTCGTCGCCCGCGAGGATCATCGGGACGCCTTGCGAGAGCAGGAGAGTCGCGAGGAGATTGCGCTGCTGCCGTGCTCGGACCGCCAAGACAGCGGGATCGTCCGTGTCCCCCTCGACACCGTAGTTGGCCGAGCGGTTGTCGTCGCGTCCGTCTCGGTTGCCTTCGAGGTTCGTCTCGTTGTGCTTGCGCTCGTAGCTGACGAGGTCGCGGAGCGTGAAACCGTCGTGCGAGGTCACGTAGTTGATCGAGGCGTAGGGGCGGCGGTGGCCAAAGATGTCCGCGCTGCCGGAGATGCGGCAGGCGAACTCGCCGAGGGTCCCGGGCGTGCCTCGCCACCAGTCGCGGGCACAATCGCGGTACTCTCCGTTCCATTCGGACCACTGAACGGGGAAGCGGCCGAGCTGGTAACCGTCGGGGCCTAGATCCCAGGGCTCGGCGATCAGCTTCACGCGCGAGAGGATCGGATCTTGTTGGATGGCCTGGAGGAAGGCTGCCCGAGGGTTCGGTGTGTCGGGGTCGCGGGTGAGCGTGGGGGCGAGGTCGAAACGAAAGCCGTCCACGTGCATCTGCGTGACCCAGTAGCGGAGCGAGTCCATCACGAGCTGAAGGACGTAAGGGTTGCGGATATCGAGGGTGTTGCCTGTCCCCGTGAAGTCGACGTAGCGGCGCTTGTCTGCGGCCGCGAGGCGGTAATAGGCAGCGTTGTCGATCCCTCGAAAACAGAAAGCGTCGTCCTCGGGGCCGCCTTCGCCCGTGTGGTTGTAGACGACGTCGAGGATGACCTCGATGCGGGCGGCGTGAAGCGCGCGCACCATCTTCTTGAACTCCGCGACCTGTCCCCCGTCCCGACGATGGGCGTACTCGTCGTGGGGCGCGAAGAAGCCGATTGGTGCATAGCCCCAGTAGTTCCTCAGGCCTTTGTCGAGCAGGAAGCGTTCGTGGAGGAACTGCTGCACCGGGAGGAGCTCGACGGCGGTCACGCCCAGCCCTCGCAAGTAATCGATGACCGCAGGGTGCGCGAGCCCCGCGTAGGTGCCGCGTAGCTCCGGCGGCAGGAGCGGGTTGAGCTTCGTGAAGCCCTTGACGTGCAGCTCGTACAAAACGGTGTCGGGGAGAGGCGTGTGCGGCGGCGCGTCGTTGCCCCAGTCAAAGAGGGGGCTGCTGACCCAGCAGCGTCGCTCGTGGGCGTTCATCGCCGTCGCGTAGGGGTCGAGGAGGTAGCGGGCCGGATCGCAGCGGTGGCCGCTCGGAGGGTCGTAGGGTCCGACCACGCGGTAAGCGTAGCGTTGCCCTGCGCCAACCGTCGGCAGGTAGCCGTGCCAGACGTGCCCGGTTCGTTCCGGCAGGCGCACCTCCGTCGGCCGGTCTTCGTCGTCGAAGAGGACGAGCAAGACCTCCGTGGCGACCTCCGAGTAGAGCGCGAAGTTGGTGCCGGAACCGTCGAAGGTCGCTCCAAGGGGCAGAGGCGCACCGGGCCAAACGTGCATGCGGGGGCATTCTGGGGCCCACCTTGGCCCGGGCCAAGAGCTTTGGGGCTGGCACCGCGCCTCAAAGGCCGGTAGGTCCTCCCGCATGTCGCGGCTGTCCGACGACGACCTCTACCTCTTCGGCGAAGGGACCCATTTCGAGCTCTACGAGAAGCTGGGGGCGCACCTCGACAGCGCCGGAGCGCAGGTTGCGGTCTGGGCGCCGAACGCCCGCGCGGTGAGCGTCATCGGCGACTTCAACGGCTGGCGACGAGGCCACACGCCCCTACGGCCGCGGGGCTCGTCGGGGATCTGGGAGGGGTTCGTCGAGGGCGTCCGCGGCGGTGACCTCTACAAGTTCGCCATCGACGGGGCCGACGGCGAGGCCCTCGAAAAGGCCGACCCCTACGGGTTCTTTCACGAGACGCCGCCGAAGACCGCCTCGGTGTTCTGGGATTTGAGCTTCGAATGGCACGACGAGGCCTGGCTCGCCGCCCGTGCCGAAGCTCAGGGCCACGACCGCCCCATGAACATCTACGAGGTGCACCTGGGGAGCTGGCGGGTGGTTCCCGAGGAGGGTGGGCGGCCCCTCGGTTACCGCGAGCTGGCCGAGGTGCTCCCGGCCTACCTCAAGGAGATGGGCTTTACCCACGTCGAGCTGATGCCCGTGATGGAGCACCCCTTCGGTGGGTCGTGGGGCTACCAGATCACCGGTTATTTCGCGCCCACCAGCCGCCTCGGTACGCCGCAGGATCTGATGCACCTCATCGATCGACTTCACCAGGAGGGCATCGGCGTCATCCTCGACTGGGTGCCGGCGCACTTCGCCACCGACGCCCACGGGCTCGGGCGCTTCGACGGGACGCATCTCTACGAGCACGCGGATCCGCGCCAGGGCTTCCACCCCGACTGGACCACGTACATCTTCAACTACGGGCGCCACGAGGTGCGCAGCTTCCTCATCAGCAGCGCCGCGTTCTGGATCGACCGCTACCACGTCGACGCGCTGCGAGTCGATGGAGTCGCCTCGATGCTCTACCTCGACTACTCCCGCAAGGAAGGCGAGTGGATCCCGAACGCCCACGGTGGCCGCGAGAACCTCGAGGCCATCTCCCTGTTGCAGAAGCTCAACGAGCATCTCTACGGTGCCTACCCGGGGATTCAGACCATCGCGGAGGAGTCGACAGCGTGGCCCGGTGTCTCTCGCCCCGTTCATGACGGCGGCCTCGGCTTCGGCTTCAAGTGGGACATGGGGTGGATGCACGACACCCTCGCGTACTTCCGGCACGACCCCGTCCATCGACGCTACCATCACAAGGAGCTGACTTTCCGCGCCATCTACGCCTTCGACGAGAACTTCGTGCTGCCCCTGAGTCACGACGAGGTCGTCCACGGGAAAGGCTCGCTGCTGGCCAAGATGCCGGGCGACGAGTGGCAGCGCTTTGCGAACCTGCGTCTGCTCTTCGGTCATATGTGGGGCTCACCGGGCAAGACGCTCCTCTTCATGGGTGGCGAGATCGCCCAGGGTCGCGAGTGGAGCCACGAGGGAAGTCTGGACTGGCATCTGCTGGACGAGGCGGCGCACGCGGGCATCCAGCGGCTCGTCCAGCGGCTGGGCGAGGTGTGCCGGCAGCAGCCGGCGTTGTACCGGTGGGACACGGACCCGCGGGGCTTCCAATGGGTCGTCGCGGACGACGCGGAGCAAAGCTGCTTGGCCTACCTGCGCCACGCCCCCGACGCGCCGCCGGTGCTCGTGGCCTGCAACTTTACGCCGGTGCCGCGGCGCGCCTATCGGCTCGGCGTGCCTCAGGACGGCGTCTGGCGCGAGCTGGTGAACACGGACGCCGAGGAGTACGGCGGCAGCGGGATGGGCAACCTCGGGGCGGTGCGCGCGGACGGGGGAGCGCACGGCGCGTTTCCTCACTCTCTTTCGCTCACCCTGCCGCCGCTGGCGGCGGTCTTCCTCGCGCCGGACCGGGCGCGCTGAGGCGGCGAGCATTGACGCCCT
>JALVDI010000652.1 GCA_027009115.1 Polyangiaceae bacterium
ACCCTGCGGCCGGTCTTGCCGGGGCCGCACGTGCCGGCGGAGCAAGAGGGCGAAGGCATCTTCGACACCACGGGACTACCTCACGCCGGCTGGCCGCACGCCTTCGCGCGGGCCTGGTTCGGCACCGCCCCCGAGTCCGAGGAGGAGGGCCCGCGGACCTGGATGGTGCGCATCGATCCCACCCGTGCTGTGCCCCAGCCGCTGTGGAGCCGGCGGGACGGTAGCGCGGCCCCCCGACCTCTCGGCTTCTTGACCGGCGCCGGGGCGATGCGGGAGGGGCCTGTCGCCCTCTATGCCGAGCGAGCGCTGATCGGCCATCGCTACCGGGTAGGGCCGCCGCCCGAAAGCGACGAGGCGACCGTGCTCCTGGCCGGCGCTCCCCTCGAGGGTTCCGGCGCCGGCGCCGCCCTCGGCGTGGACCCCGACGGTTTCCTCGTCTATGCCGAAGGCCCGGCGGCCGAGCTGCCCGCCAGGATGCGATCTGCGCGAGTCGAGGGGGCCCTGGCTCTGCCGGACGAAGTTCGCCTGGCCTTCGCGCTCCCCGAACTCACCGTCGGCCCCGACGCCTACGAGCGGCCGGTGGACGCGGCGGCGCTCGCTCTCGTCGCCAACGAGGACCCGGCTACGGAGATTCTCTTCCCGGAAGTCGAGCCCCGCCCGTACATGTACTGGGGCCCGCTGCAGGACTCACGGGTGAGGTACTTTCGAGGGGAGGGCCCGCGTCGGTTCACGGCCCCGGACGCAGGCGCACCCCGGTGAGCCTCATCGAACTCGTCAACAGTCCCCCGCTGTTGCATCATCGGCCCCCGGGAGGTTGCGCTCCGAGGGGCGGCCAAGGACACAGCCCCCAATGGCGTCAGACGACAAGCCCGAGATCAGGAGCGTGGTGACCCAACTCACGACAAGGACAACGCAAATCCGCCTCCGGCGCGTCTTGACCCGGCGTGTGCAGGGTGGGTACAGTTCGCCGATTCATCGACGGGGGCAGCGGTGAAAAAGCCCATTCCGTTCGGAAAATACCTGCTGCTCGAGCGTGTGAACGTCGGTGGCATGGCGGAGGTCTTCAAGGCCAAGGCGTTCGGCGTCGAGGGGTTCGAACGCCTCGTCGCCGTCAAGCGCATCCTGCCGAGCATCGCGGAGGACCAAGAGTTCATCACGATGTTCATCGACGAGGCGAAGATCGCCGTCCAGCTGACGCACGCGAACATCGCGCAGATCTTCGACCTGGGCAAAGTCGCCGATAGCTACTTCATCGCGATGGAGTTCGTGCGCGGCAAGGACCTGCGCGCGATCTTCGACCGGGTGCGAAAGCGGGGCGAGACCGTGCCGGTCCCCATGGCTTGTTACTGCATCATGAAGGTCTGCGAAGGGCTGGATTACGCGCACAACAAGAAGGACGCGGCCGGTCGGGCTCTCAACCTCGTCCACCGGGATGTCTCACCCCAGAACGTCCTCATCTCCTACGACGGCGAGATCAAGCTGATCGACTTCGGCATCGCCAAAGCGGCCAACAAGGCGGGCAAGACCCAGGCGGGGATCCTCAAGGGCAAGTTCGGCTACATGTCGCCCGAGCAGGTACGCGGCCTGCCGCTGGACCGCCGGAGCGACATCTTCGGCGTCGGCATCGTGCTCTACGAGCTGCTGACCGGGGAGCGCCTCTTCGTGGGCGAGAGCGATTTCTCGACCCTCGAGAAGGTCCGCAACGTGGAGATCATGCCGCCGAGCACCTACAACCGGAAGATCCCGGAGGAGCTCGAGCAGATCGTCCTCAAGGCCCTCGCGAAGGATGTGGACGATCGCTACCAGACGGCGATGGACCTCCACGACGACCTCCAGTCGTTCATGTACACGAGCGGCAACTTCTTCGCCCGCAAGGACCTCGCGGCCTACATGAAGAAATCTTTCCACGAAGAGATCACCCGAGAGGAGGCGCGGGACGAGCAGTACCGCCAGATCAAGGCGCCGGGCGCCGGGGAGGGCGCCTTCGACGCCCGGCCGGCTCGGAAGGATCGGCCGCCGCCGCCCCCGACGCTGGGACAGGCCGCGAACGTCTCGAAGGTGCCGCCGCCTCCGCCACCGCGTCCGAAAGCGACGCTCCTGGGCATGGGGAGCTCGGCGCCTCCTCCTCCGCCCCCGCCCCCAGCGGCGTCGTCCGGTCCTGCCCTCGACATGGACTGGGACGACGACGAGCTCGCGACGGCCATCTACGACAAGCCGGCAGCCCCGGGGAGGGCGCCGACGCCGAGCTCGCCCGGGCTCAGCAGTGCCCCGCCGGCCGCTGCAAGCTCGGTGCCGAGCCCGATGCTGGGCGCCGCTGCCTCGCATCCGCCGCTGAGCCCGGCCGCCACCGCCGCGCCTGGTTCCAAACCAGGCAACCCTTCGCCCTTCGACGATCTCGCCCCGGCGCCGAGCAGCCCCCCTGGGGGGGCGCGCGCGCCGGAGCTGCGCGAGCCAACGGAGCTCACGCGCACTGAGGGCGAGGAGAAGCGACGCCTCGGACTCTTGATCGGCGGAGGGCTCGCGCTGCTCCTCGCCCTCGGCGGCGGGCTGTGGTTCATGCTGCGCCCGCCTGCGCCGGGGACGATTCAACTGGCCACCGATCCTCCCGACCCGGTCGTGCTCTTCGACGAAGAGCCGGTCCCGGCCACCTCGAGCCCCTTCGTCATCGCCAACGTGCCCCCGGGTCCCCACCTCATCGAGGTGCGCAAACGGGGCTACCGAACCTGGAGCAGCCAGGTCGAGCTGGCGCCTGGCCAGGAGCTGCGGCTGCCGGACGTGCGCCTCGTGCCCAGCGAGGACGCCCCCGGCGAAGCGACCACGGGCTTCACCCTCGCGTCGACGCCGCCCGGCGCGAAGGTCTTCGTGGACGGGACGGAGCGCCCGGAGCGGACCCCGGTCTCGATCCTCGGCCTGGCCCCGGGGGAGCACACCATCCGACTCGAGCTCCCGGGGCGTGCCCCCTGGGAGACGACCGTCACTTTGGCGGCAGGGCAGGTGGTCGCGATCCCCGCAGCGACCTTGGGCGCAGCTCAGGTCGCGGTCCGCTTCACCTCGGACCCGCCGGGCGCCGAGGTGACCCTCCGCCGCGGTGACGAGCGCCGGAGAGTGGGTCGTACGCCCACCCGCGCCGATGTGGACCTCTCGGATGGCACCTGGACGGTGCGCATGGAGCGGGACGGGTACGAGCCCTGGACCGGGCCGCTCGAGGTCCCGGCGGGCCGCACGGCTTTCACCCTCGCGGCGGATCTCGATCGGGAGCGAGTCGCCCGCTCCGACAGGCCCCGCCACCCGTCGATGCAGCGGCCGGTGCCGCCCGTCATGCGCCCTGAGCCCACCCGAAGGGACCCGGCACCCCGCATGGAGCAGACGATGGCGGCCACCGGCGGCACCGGCACGCTGCGAATCAATTCGCGCCCCTGGTCGCAGGTCTACGTGGACGGTCGGCTCATTGGGAACACGCCCCAGATGAACCTCCAGCTCGCGGCGGGCCGCCATCGGGTGACCTTGGTCAACCCCGACTTCAACATCCGGCACACGGTCTCGGTGAACATCACGCCGGGCGAGACGACCACCCGCATCGTCCAACTGCCCACGAACTGACGCCGCGGAGATGACGGCGGACAGGCCACGATGGACAGAGGGCTTGGGTGCTCGCGCCCTCGCCCTGGCGCT
>JALVDI010000653.1 GCA_027009115.1 Polyangiaceae bacterium
CCTAGGTTGCACTGGGGGCGGAGGGGAAGTGCCGGACGCTGGCCTCGCGAGGGACGCTTCGAGCGCCCGGCGAGACGCGGCAGCGAGCGACGCGGCCAGCGATGCGCGCGGCGACGGAGGGGACCTCGACGGAGGAAGGGCGTCCGAAAGGGAACGGGTCTTCGGCGTGACTTTGACGGACCCATGGGCGCTGGACTCGGCCGAGGGCGACCTCGTCATCGAACGGCTCCGTGGGTTGACCGCGCCTTCTCGGGTGGGCCCGGAGAGCTGGCCAACCGTGCGGGTGGTCTTCGACGAAGGCGTGGATGAAGTGCGACGCTCGGGGGGCGCGACCGCACGCGACTACATAGGTCCGCTCGAGCGTTTGGTAGGCACCGCGCAGGTCATGGGGGAGCTGCTCGATTCCTTTTTCGTGGCCGACTACTCCGCCGACGAGTTGCGCCAGAGGGCATGCGAGTACCGCGCCGAACTGGGACACCTCGTGGACCTCTGGGAGGTCGGCAACGAGATCAATGGCGAGTGGTTGGGCGACGACGCGCCGCGCAAGCTGGCCACGGCCGCAGCGGTCTTCCTCGCCAGCCCTTCGGAGTTCGCCGCCCTGTGTCCAGGCCGGAGCGTGCGGGCCGACGAACGGCCCTTCCGGGTCGCCATGACCCTCTACGGCAACGGCACCTACGATGGGGGTCGGTCGAGCGCGACCAACTGCTGGTCCGACCCGGACCACGCGATGCTTCGCTGGGCGCAGACGCAGTTTGGACCGGGAGGCGCGCTCGAGGCGAGCGGTGCGGCGCTCGACTACGTCTGGGTCTCCTACTACGAGGACGACTGCGACGGAATCCAGCCCGACTGGCCGGGTGTGTTCGCCGAGTTGGGCCGGCTCTTTCCAGGTGCTCGCCTCGGCTTCGGCGAGTGCGGCAGCGAGCGTCGAGCTCGGAAGGAGCCTCTCCTGCGGCGCTACTACGAGGGGATGACCCTTCCGGACCCGGAGCTGGCCAACATGCACATCCCGGAGCCGAACTTCGTTGGGGGCATGTTCTGGTGGTACTTCTCCGACGATTTGCATGACGACGCGCTCTACTCGCGCTTCGTGCAGGCGCGCCGCAACGCCTTCTGGCGCTAGAGCCCAGTCCGTGGGCTTCACTCGATGCGGTCGGTCACGTAGAGCACGCCGAGGTCGGTCGGCTCCCCGGCCTCGTCGAGGGTGGTCGAGCGCTCGAAGGTCGATCGGCGCCCGTCGCCATCGAGGTCCCCGGTGGCGCGGAGGGTGTAGAGCGCCTCGCCCGGCTCGACGCGGACGTCGCATCCGGCTTGGGCCGGAAGAAACTCGTACGAGTAGCGGAGCGGCCCGTCGGGATCGAAGCCGAGAGCAAGCCAGGTTGCGGCGCCCGGCGCCTCGGCAGGGTCGACCTCCGCGGGCTCTGCGTTCGGTGCGCTCGGCAGCGGCCCCGCGGCCGGAGGGAGACAGCGGCGAAGGCTGCCGTGGCGGGTCCGGTAGTAGCTGTCCGCCGCCGCGGCGAGGTCCGCGAGGGTCTGGCTGGCCTCGTCGATCTTGCTCGTGCGCAGGTGCCGGAAGAAGGTCGGCACGAAGACCGCGAGGGTGATCCCCGCGAGGCTTGCGATCACGGCCGCTTCGACGAGTGTCACCCCCTGGATGCTCCGAGGCCTCATGCGCCGAGTCTGCGAGACGGCCGCGCCACCGGCAACTCCGTGCAGGAGCTTCGCTGGGCTCAGCGCAGCTCGTCGTCGGGGAGGAACCAACGGAGCGCCGCCTCTTCGTGGTCCCACGGCTCCCCGACGAGGACGAAGAGGCTCATGGGAACGAAAGGGAACAGACGCATGCGCCGGCGCTCGAGATCCTCCTCCAGGTAGCGCAGCTGCTCGGCCTGGGCCGAGGCACGGAGCGCCTGGAGGCGCGCCAGGATCTCCTGCTGGGTTTCAGTGTCGGCGAGGGGGTAGATCTGCTCCAGATGCCGGATGGCCTGCTCGGTTCGACCGAGGCGTTCGAGCTGCGTCGCGTTGGTCAGAGCGAGCCACGGCGGCCCGGCGCCCATCTCGGCCGCGCGCACCATGAGCTCGGCGCCGCGCTCGCGGAAGTTTTCCTTGAGCGCCGGGTCATCGGTGAGCGAAGGCAATTCGTAGGCGAGGGTGGCGGCGAGGTCCCACACGAGCTCGCCGTCGTCGGGGAAGCGCTCGACAGCCCGCTCGAGGTAGCCGACGGTGCGCAGGCCTTGCTCGACGGTGGGGGGCACCGGGCGGTAGATACCGACGGTCCCGATCCACGAGTAGACGCGCTTGAAGTCCGGATCGAGAGCGAGGATGGCGTCGGCGTAGCGGAAGACGTTGTCGAGGGCGCCGCGGTGGCGGAACTCTTCGCCGACGTAGACGAGGGCGCGAGCCCAGATCAGGTCCGCCAGAGCCCGCCGGTACCCGAAAGAGAGCGCCTGCAGGGCTTCAGGGCTCGGCAGGTAATAGACGTCCTCGTAGGTCTGCGCAGCGAGGTAGCGACCCATGGCGGCTTGCCGCAAAGGCACCTCGGCGACGACCAGGAGCCCGAGGGAGGCGAGGAGGAGGAGGGTAGAGCGGTCCATGAGGTGGGGGACGCGTCGAGGGCGAGCAGGAGACCCGCTCGCCCTCGAAGCCTACACTCGAATCGAAGCCGGTGGCTTACTCGAGCTCGTTCTGCACGAAGATCTCAGCGTTGCGATAGAGGGTGTTGCCCTCGTCGACACCGGCGGCGAGCTGGAAAAGGCTCTGGTTGCCGTCGCCGTCGAGGTCGCCGTTCGCGTTGAAGGCGTAGATCTGAGCGCCGACGGCGCTCATATCGCCGCAGACAACGCCAGGCGAGACCATCGTGCTCCCGTTTCCGGTCGAGGTGACGCTGTAGACGTAGTAGAGCGGGTCGGAGACCTGCCAGTTGAGCGCGGCGAACCCATCGGAGTCGATGCTGGAGGCGGGGTTGGCAGGCCAGTTGAGGGTGTGCTTCTGATCGGAGGCCGTGCCGCCCAGGTTCATCGTCGTGAGATTGAGGGTGTGGCAGCGGGTCGAGTTCGCCGTCGCCGCACCGCGCGCGATGAGC
>JALVDI010000654.1 GCA_027009115.1 Polyangiaceae bacterium
CGCACTTGCGCCGCCTACCGGGAACTGCGCGGCTGCCGCACCCGGCCGTTCCTGTGCCCCCTCGATGAGCGCGACGTCATCGACTTCGCCCGTCGTGAAATCGCAAGGACGGTGGGGCCAACCTGCGAGGCTCGATTCTTCTTCGCCGGTGGAGCCTTCAAGGCGCTGCTGACAGGGCGCCCGCCTCGGGATCTGGACCTATGGGCCCCCTCGGCGCGGGACCGGGAGGTCCTCGTGGAGGCCCTCATGGAGCGAGGAGCGCGCCGTCTCGAAGGACGCCCGTTTGCGGACGCCTTCGAGATCTGTGGGCGTGTCGTCGAAGTGCCCCACAAGGTCGAACCGGACACGCTGGAGGCGCGCCTCGCTCGCTTCGACATCGCCCTCTCGGCGGTAGGCGTGGAACACCGACCCGAGGACCAGTGGTTGGCGATCGTACACCCGCTCGCGCGCCGGTCGGTCGAACGGCGGGATGTCCTGCTGCTCAAGCCGCTCGTGAACTGGAAGTACGCGCTGGCGACCCTCGAGCGCGTCCGGCGCTACGCCGAGGAGCTGCAATTCCGCGTGCCCCCCGAAGAGGAGGCCGAGGTATGGCGGGTGTTCGAAGCGCAGCCGGCCGAGATGCAGCTCGGCATGCTGGAGCGGTTTGGACGCACCGCGATCGGGAGCTACGGCGTGCGCGAGGAGGCGACATGCCGCCTCCGATGATCGCTGGACTCTACCCCTACACCCGGGGTGGCATCACGTTGCCGCCGCGATTCACCCTCGCAGAGATTCCGGCGAGCCTCGCCGCGAACCCCTCTTACCGCGAAGACCTCCTCATTCTCGCGGGCGACACCGCATCCGCGCGGCAGCTCGAGGCGTTCGGACTGCACGTACACCGCACGTTCGACAACGCACCGTCGTCGGTCCACGCCGACGCCGCCCACAAGATGAAGCACTGGATGTGCCTCTGGGCTCTGCGGGAGTACGGCGAGTTCCTTTGGGTGGACTGGGACACGGTGATGCTTCGCCGGCCCGACGATGCGTTTTGGGCCTCGTGTCGCGAGGGCGGCACCCCGAAGTTCATCCACATCCCGGGCTACTGGGCTGGCGTGAACTGCGGCGTCTACTACGCCTGCCGCTCCTGGGCGCAGAGAATGGCTGACAGCTTCGAGGCCGTCGTCAGCGAGCCCAACGACGAGCTCTTGTGGGCTTCCATCCTCCCCACTGACATCGACAACCGGCCGGAGTTCTGGTGGGGACCGCGCGTCGCGCAGGTCTGGAGGCGCGAGGACTTCGCCCAGGTCGGCTCCGGCACGTACTTCGCCCACGTCAAGCAGCTCGACTGGGCCCGCGACCTGCGGGTCGCAGCGCGAGAAGAAACAGCCGCTGGCTCTGCCTGAAGCTGTCCCCGTCCCGGCCCCCCGAGGCTTTGCCCTCCTGAGAGACCGCTTTCTCGAGGAGGTGCAAGCCGATGTCCGAGATCATCACCTGCCCGTCGGGGCTCACGGGTAGCATCCGCGGGATGAAGGTGCGCGAGGAGCGCATGCTCGCCGACCGCAAGCTGGCCAAGGCCGGGGGCCAGGTGGACGAGCTGCTGTCCGCCTGCTGGGAGG
>JALVDI010000655.1 GCA_027009115.1 Polyangiaceae bacterium
CAGAGCTGGCTGACGGGGACTGTATTGGTTCAGCGTGAACCGGACAATGCGGGCTGTGGTGTAACAACTCAGACGGAGGGTGGCGACAGGGCGCTGGGCTGTCCTCCCCGGCGGGCGATGGCCGAGCCGAGGCGAGACCACCGCCCGCCGGGGATGCCATCCAGGGAGCCGTGGACGTTGGCGGAGTGCGTGCGCGGTCAACCGACGGCCTCTGCTGGGATCTGCTGTGGAACCTCTCGGGCGGCCTTGCGGGCCTCTGCGCGACGCTCCCTGGCGGCCTCGAGTTTGGCGTCGCGGGCCGCCCAGATCGCTTCGTGGCGGCCGTTGAGGCGATCAGCAGGCGTGACATAGCCGAGAGCGGAGTGGAGACGGCCGTTGTTGTAGTGCTCGACGAAGCGTTCGACGACCTGGCGGGCCTCGTCGAGAGACCTGGGCGAGAACATGCGGATGGACTCGCTCTTGAGCGACTTGTGCCATCGCTCGATCTTTCCGTTGGATTGCGGATAGTAGGGCGAGACCCGGACGTGGGTCATGCCCACCAGTCGGATGTAGCTCTTGAAGTCCTTGGCGATGAACTGCGGGCCATTGTCGGAGATGATCCGCGGCGTGACCCCCGGGAAGCGCTCGCGAGCGCGCTCGATGATGAGCTCGACCTCGGACTCCTTCATGGACTCGCGGATCTCCCAGTGGACGATGAAGCGGCTGCAGCCGTCGAGGACCGAGCAGAGGTAGTAGAAGGTGCCGCCGATGTTGATGTAGGCGATGTCGACGTGCCAGTGTTCGTGGGGCTGCAGCGGCTGCTTGAAGCCCGTCCCCTTCTTCGATGGGCGGCGATTCCAGCGGTCGAGGCGGTTGTGCGCGCGGAGGACCCTGTAGACCGATGATGGGCTGACCGCGGCGATGTCGTCATCGAGCATCATGAAGGTCAAGCGCCGGTAGCCTTCGAGCGGGTTGCGGTCGTGGAAGTCGAGGATGGCCTGCTTCTCGTCGTCGGTGAGCCAGTGGTCGCGCGGAACCGAGGCGTTGTGCTCGTTGACCTTGCCGTAGCGCTTGACCCATTCGTAGTACTTACCCCTCGACAGCCCAGCCCAACCGACGAGGCGAGTCACGGGCAGCTCGGTGAGTTCGGCCAGCTCGCGAACGAAGTCGACAACCTCATCGCGGGTGTCATGGGGGACCCAGTTGCCATTCAAGGGTCCCCAAGCTCTTTTTTTAGCGTGACGCACTCCTCCGACACAACAGCGATCACGTGGTCCTTGCGGGCAAGCATGGCCCGCAGTTTCTCGTTCTCGGCAGCCAAGGCCTTCTCCTTCGCACCCGGCTGCTCGCGGGACTGCAAGGCCGCCTCGAGGTTCCCGAAGGCTCGCTTCTGCCAGTAGTAGAAGACGCTGGGCTGCAGATCTTCCTCCTCACAGAGCTGGCTGACGGGGACCTTATCGACATGGTGCCGACGGAGGATGGCGGCTTTCTGCTCGGCCGTGAACGACCGGCGCTTCTTCCTGGTCATGGGGACTCTCCTGATGCCACTCCTTAAGCGGCTGGGTGGTGCGTCCGGTTCCGACTGGAGCAATACACATCCCCTTTCCCGCTCGG
>JALVDI010000656.1 GCA_027009115.1 Polyangiaceae bacterium
CCTCGGCCCCCTCGGCCCCCTCGGCCTCGGCCTCGGCCTCCTCGGCCCGCTCCTCGGCGACGGCCCCCTCCTCGGCGACGGCCCCCTCCTCGGCGACGGTGGTGACTCCGGCGGACACCGCTGCGCCAGCTCCCGCCCCAGGGAGCTCCGATGTCGTGTCCTCCGGCAGCTCGGCTTGCTCGGGCCCCCTCTGCGCCGTCCCCGCCGAGCTCTCGACCGAGGCTGCCTCCCTCTGTGGCTCCGGATAGAAATAGAGCACTGCGGCGACCCCACCGACGAGCAAGAGGAGCCCGGCACCGATCCAGCCGCGTACGCTCGCTCGGCGAGTGGGTCGCCCGAGGCGATCGGTGGGCTCGTCCAGAAGCTGGTCCTCGCTGCGTGGCCCCAAAGGCTCCTCGCGCGGCAGCACCGGCGGCGCGGGGTCGACCACGGGGAGCTCGAAGTCGTCGGCGTCGGCGGGGGAACCGGGCGGCTGAGAGGGCTGGCGGAGTGCCTCGAGGTCGTCGACGCTGAGGTCCTCGGTGACCCGCTCCTCGCTGTAGGGCGGCTCCGCCCCTGGCTCTGCTGGCGGCCGGGCGGTGGGACGCACGGCCTCGGGCAGCTCGTCGATGACCGCGGCCATGGGAACATGGGGCGTGGCCTTGTCCGAGCGGTGGCGACGGGCCGCCCTGGGGATGCCGGCAGGAGGCGGCACGGCGCCCACACCGAACATCGTCTTCTTGCGGACGGGCGCAGGCCTCGGGGGCTCTTCCTCAGTGCCAAGGCCCACCATGGTCCGGGTCAAAGGCTTGGCTTTGCCCGGGTCCCCGACGGCCCCGAGGGGCTTGTCCGGCACCGGATCGGCCGGATCGGCCGGGTCGACCGCCTCTCCCGTGACCTGGGAGACGAGCTTGCCGCCCTCCCAGCGCATCTCGTCGGAGATCGCCGCGCCCGTCTCACGGCTCCCATCCCGGGTCGCGGCGCGGTCGGGAGGCCGGATCAGAGGACCGCTCTGGGAGTCCGGGTCTTCTGGCGACGCAAGCTTCCCGGCCTTCAGCTCCGAGGCTGTCGGAAAGGGACCGGACTTCTTCTTCGCGTTCGATGAGGCGGCGGCCGGCTCGGCCAGCAGAGGCGCGGGGGGCTGGCTTGGCCCGGCCTTCACGCTTCGGGCCGCCGCGTCCAGGGCCTGGTCCACCGGCGCCATGACCGTGGCCGTCGCCGGATGGGTTCGACGCTCGACATGCACGCGTCCAGCGCTGAGCGCCAAGAGCACGCTCATCGCGTCGGTGCCTTCGAGCTCGCGCGAGCCGACCTTGGCGGTGGCGCCGATGACCAGGCCGTCGCCGACGTCGAGCTCGAGGCTGGCCTGAGCACCGCGGACCGATAGGTGACGGGGGCCCTCGAGGTTCGCCAGCACGCGAAGCATCCGGCTGGGCCCTGTCAGCTCGAGTCGGGTATCGAAGCTCGCCCCTTCGAGGGCTCGCTCGCGAAGCGCCCGGTCGTGTTCGACGAGGGGGGCGATGCGACCGGCCAGCTCCTCCACGTCGGGAGACGCTGCACCCGCGGGCCAGATCTCGTCCCAGGGGGCGACGAGGAGCCCCGCCCAACGCAGGCGAGGGTCGCGGCGGATCTTGCGGACGGCTTCGAACCCGGCCCCCTCGATGGTCGAGGCGTCGACGATGACCACGGCCGGGTCGAGACCGCGGGCGCGGCGCAGCCCCCGGGGGCTCGCCTCCGTCACGCCGACGAGCGCGCCGTGGGCCCGGAGCGCCTGGGCGAGTCCATCGGCGCGCGCCGGGTCGTCGTCCATCAGCAGCAGCCGCAGCCCCCGCAGCAAGGTCACGTCAGCCTTGGGTTTGTCGTCGGCGTCGAGGAGCTGCAGCCGGCCCCCGCTCGTCTCGAGCAGCTCGTAGCGCAGGGGCTCGGCGCGCTCGATGAGGGGCTTGAGCTTGGCCACGAAGGCGTCGAGCGCCTCGGCGACAGGGCCACCGGCGCCGAGCACCAGGCGCACCCCCTCCCCTTCGCCCTCCACTGAGAGGATCCCCGAACGCAGCTCGCGGGTCAGGACGTCCACGAGCTCGTCGAGGGTGGCCTCCCCCAGCTCGCCGGCGGCCTCCCCCGGGCGATTGGGGAGCTCCTTGGCGAGCTCGGCCACCCGCTTGGCGATCTCATGGGTGCTCGCCGTCCGGGGCACGACCGCCACGGCGCCGCTTCGGAAGGCGCGGAGCCGATCGTCGAGGCTCGCGTCGTCGAGAAGGAGCGCGACAGGGACCACCGAGGCCACCGGACTGGCCGCCAGCTCCCGAAGAACGGCGAGACCACGGTCGGCCACCGCGTCTCCGATGAGGAGCGCCATGTCGGGCGCCGCGACGGTAACGGCCCTGACGGCGGAGGCGCGGTCGGCCATCTCGACGGCGACCCCATGGCGGTGCAGCGACTGCCGGATCGCCGCCTCCATCGGGTCGCCCTCACCGATGATGAGCAGCGTCGGGCGCTCGTCGTGCAGGTCCGCGGGCACAGGGAGAGCGATCGTCGCCGATCGCCGGGGATTTGACCAGTCTTGTGCAGACGAAAGATTCCGCTCCCATTGACAATTTCGGGGTCGGCGTGGGAAGTTGTGCTGGGTTGGTGGCGCCGAAAGGCGCCAGGAGGGGTGCATGCGTTTCTTCTTGTCTTTGGCCCTGTCCCTCGGAGCCGTGCTGACTCCGGCGGCACTCGAGCACGCCCACGCCCAGGTCAAGCCGCGGATCGTCATCGGCTTCGACACCTCGGGCTCGATGGGCCTCGATCTGGACGGCAACATCACCTTCGGCGACGGAGTCACCACCGGCTGCACGGCGCGCATCTCGGCGAACGGGCGCACCTACTACTGCGGCACGGATTGCACCGCGGGCCTCGACACGGACTGCGATGGAGAGCCGGACGACAGCCGCATCGCGATCGCCAAGGACGCCGTGCGCAACATGGTGCTGGCCTTCGGCGACGTGGACTGGGGTCTGGCGCGCTTCGGTCAGGCGCAGGGAGCGCGCATCAACTGTCCGAACATCAACGACCTCGAGTGCAGCGGCTACCTCACCTCGGTGGGCAACCCCCAGTGCAACACGGGCGCGGCGATCCCCAACGGCGCGTGCCCCTGGGACCTGGTCAGCGGCATCCCGAACGCCTGTGAGCCGGGCCAAAGCGGCAACGACGTCCACCGCATGTACGCCGGCGGCAGCCCCGAGGTGTGCCTGAACTACGCGGGTGGCTGCTCCCCGGGCGACATCCTCGTCGGCTTCCCGAACATGGGCGCCTTCACGGGCCTCGACAACACGCTGGGTATCGTGAGCTGGCTCGACGGCCAAGAGACGAACTTCGTCAACACGACGACCCTGGGCAACTTCTGCAACAGCGCCACCACCGGGGACTGCGAGCTCCGTCCGACGGGCGCGACCCCCCTGGACGGCCTCCTCGGCGAAATCGAAGACTACATCGCGCCGATTCGAGGGGCGGATCCGGCGGCGGCGTGCCGGCCGTACTCGGTGATCCTCCTGACGGACGGCGACGAGTCCTGCGGCGGCGACCCGGAAGCGGCCGCTGCCTCCCTGCTCGCCAACGGCATCCAGACCTACGTGGTTGGGTTGGCGATCAACCCGGCGAGCCGCGCGAACCTCAACGCCATCGCGACGGCGGGCGGCACGGACGCCGGCGCTCCAGGCGGTGACACCGCGTTCTTCGCCGACGACCCCGACACGCTCTCGGCGGGTCTGGCCGACATCGTGCGGCGTTCGTTGCTCATCGAGACGTGCAACAACAGCGACGACGACTGCGACGGCTTCGTCGACGAGGGTTTCCAGAAGTACTGCGACCGCGACAACGGCGTCACCGCCACGACCCTCTGTTCGGACCCGGGCGATGATTGCGACGGATCCGACGACAACTGCTTCAACGGGGTCGCAGACGAGCCGCACAACCTCTGCGGCACCTGCGGCGCGGCTCCCGCCGAGGTCTGCGACGGCCTCGACAACGACTGCGACTCCGTCATCGACGAAGGCGGCGTCTGCAGCGGCTGCATCCCGAGCGCCGAGATCTGCGACGGCGCCGACAACGACTGCGACGGAAGCACCGACGAGGGGCTGACCCGTGCGTGCGGTGTGGACGTCGGGGAGTGCACCTCCGGCACGGAGACCTGCAGCGCGGGCACCTGGGGCGCCTGTACGGGTACGGGCCCCACGCCTGAGGTCTGCGATGGCCTCGACAACGACTGCGACGGCGCCATCGACGGCATCAACCGACCCTGCGGCTCCAACGTCGGCGAGTGCTCCGAAGGCACCGAGCGGTGCACCGCCGGAGCGTGGAGCGGCGTGTGCATCGGGGAGGTCGGGCCTTCCTCGGAGCTGTGCGACGGGCGCGACAACGACTGCGACGGAAACACCGACGAGGGCAACCCCGGCGGCGGCGGAACCTGCGGCTCCGACATCGGGGCGTGCAGCCGAGGCACCCTCGTCTGCACCGGCGGCACGCTCACATGCTCCGGCGACACGGGGCCCACGCCGGAGACCTGCAACGGCGCCGACGACGACTGCGACGGAAACACGGACGAGTCCGTGCCGACGATGGGACCTTGCGGGAGCGCCGTGGGCGAGTGCCGACAGGGCGTCCTGAGCTGCGTCATGGGCACCTTCGAGTGTGTGGGCGGGCGTAGCGGCGTGACAGAGATCTGCGACGGGCGCGACAACGACTGCGACGGAAACACCGACGAGGGCAACCCCGGCGGCGGCGCGCCCTGCGGCACCGACACAGGGATCTGCGAGCTCGGAACGACGAGCTGCGTCGGTGGCGCGCTGAGCTGCGTCGGA
Source organism: Polyangiaceae bacterium (assembly GCA_027009115.1). GTDB lineage: Bacteria > Myxococcota_A > Polyangia > Polyangiales > Houyiibacteriaceae > JALVDI01. The sequence continues at coordinate 4,818 of JALVDI010000656.1, forward strand.
GGAGTCGCCCCCGGGGTCGAAGCTTGCGATGGCCTCGACAACGACTGCGACGGGCTCGTCGACGAAGGCAACCCCGGCGGCGGTGGATCCTGCGGCAGCACCGACACGGGCGAGTGCGAGTTCGGCGCCGAAGCATGCGTCGGTGGCGTGCTCGTCTGCCGCGGCGCGACGGGGCCGTCCACGGAGATCTGCGACGGCCTCGACAACGACTGCGACGGATCGACGGACGAAGGCAACCCCGAGGCGGGGGCTCCCTGCGGTGACAGCACCGGCGAGTGCGAACCCGGCACGACCGCCTGCGTCGGTGGCGCGCTCGTGTGCATGGGCGGAGTGGGGCCGACCATGGAGATCTGTGACGGCCTCGACAACGACTGCGACGGTGTCGAAGACGAGGGCCTCGGCGTGGGCGCGCCCTGCGGGAGCGACACCGGCGAGTGCTCGCCGGGGGTGAACGTCTGCCGCATGGGCGCGCTCGTGTGCGAGGGCGAGATCGCCCCGACCGGCGAGAGCTGCGACGGCCTTGACAACGACTGCGATGGGGTCATCGACGAGGGCCTGCCGCTCGGTGCCGCCTGTGGCTCGACGGAGGGCCTGTGCATGGAGGGGAGCCTCCAGTGCATCGACGGAGAGGAGGTCTGCGTCGGCGAAGTGCCCCCCTCCCGCGAGGGCTGCGACTGCGAGGACAACGACTGCGATGGCGCCGTCGACGAGGCGCCCGACACCGGCAGCCTCTGCCCGAGCGGCTCGACGTGCGTGGAGTGCGCCTGCTCGCTGCCGTGTCAGCTGAGCGAGTTCGGCTTCACCTGCCCGTCGGGCAAGACGCCCTTCGAGAACAGTGACGGGGAGTGCTTCTGCGTAACGCCCCGGTGCGAGGAAGCGAGCTGCGCCGGGGAGAGCATCGAACGGGACGGCAGCACCCTGTGCAGCCCTGACGAGGACACGCCCACCTGCACCTGCCGCAACAACGCCTGCACCTTCCCCTGCGACGGAGTGGTCTGCATGGGCGGCACGGTCTGTCGCCCGGATACCGGCCGGTGCGTCGAAGACAGCTGCCGAGGCCTGGGCTGCCCGGACGGCGAGGTCTGCGACGTGGCGACCGGCGCCTGCGAGGCGGATCCGTGCGCGGCGGTGAGCTGCGACGCCACCCAGGCGTGCCGCGACGGGGTCTGCGAGGCCACCTGCGCCGACGTCGAATGCGGCGACGGAGAGGCCTGCCATGCAGGCACCTGCGAGCCGGACCTCTGCGCGGCCGTGACCTGCCCGGCGGGCAACGCCTGCGATCCCGCCGACGGAAGCTGCGTGACGGACCTCTGCGTCGACGTCCGCTGCCCCCTCGGTTCCGAGTGCAACCCCGTGACGGGGAGCTGCGAGACGGACCCCTGCGACCGCCTTCGCTGCCCCGACGACCAGACGTGCGCGGACGGAGAGTGCGTCCGACCCGAGGCGATGCCCGATGGCGGTACGCCCGACGGGGGGACGGACGCGGGCGTCGACGCCGGACCGGGCGGGACCGACGACCCGGCCGAGCGGGTCCTGGCCACGGGCGGCGGCGGTTGTGCTTGCGCCGTCCCGGGCGGGGTCCCCGGTGAGACGCCGGCAGGACCGCTGGGCCTGGGGCTCGCGCTCCTGGGGCTGGTGGTCTGGCGGCGGAGGCGGCGATCCGCGGGCAAGGCCGCCGCTGCTCTCGGGGCCGCCGGCGCGCTCGCCGTGCTCGTCGGAGGCTGCGACGTCGAGCCGTTCTGCCTGAGCTGCGTGGACGGGGGGATCGACGCAGCGGTCGACGCCGGCGTCGACGCTGGAGCGCGCGACTCGGCGCGGCCGGACGTGGGCGTGGACAGCGGCCCCGGGGACGCCGGCCCCGACGCCTGCCTGCCGGACGAGCTCTGCAACGGCGCCGACGACGACTGCGACGGGACCGTCGACGAAGGCATCGACACCGCCACCGACGTGAACAACTGCGGCGCGTGCGGCAACGAGTGCGCGCCGGAGCATGCCTTCGGCACGTGCATCGACAGTGACTGCGCCATCGGTTCTTGCGACGTCGGCTGGCACGATCTCAACGGCGACCTCGACGACGGCTGCGAGTACCGCTGCCTCGCGACGGCCGACGACGACGCGGTCTGCGACCTTCGCGACAACGACTGCGACGGCGACGTGGACGAAGACGTGGACGTGGACAACGACCCGGTCAACTGCGGCACCTGCGGTCGCGTCTGCCGCTTCGCCCACGTCACGAACCCGCGCTGCGGCAGCGGTGACTGCACCTTCGACCCAGCCACGGACTGCGAGGCGGGCTTTTACGACGTCAACGGGGTCCCCGACGACGGCTGCGAGTACGCCTGCACGCCGGCGGACCCGGCCACCGAGTCTTGCAACGGCCGCGACGACGACTGCGACGGATCCGTCGACGAGGGCGACCCCGGCGGCGGCGCCGCTTGCGGCAGCAACGTCGGCGCCTGCAGCCGAGGCATCGAGCGTTGCGTCGGCGGAACGATCGTGTGTTCCGGGGCCACTTCACCGGAGACGGAGAGCTGCAACGGAATCGACGACGACTGCGACGGAACGACCGACGAGAACAACCCCGACGGCGGTCGGCTCTGCGGCGAATCCGTCGGCGCGTGCGAGCTCGGGCGCGAGGCCTGCGTCAGCGGCGCCCTCGTATGCCAGGGCGGTACCGGGCCCGTCGCGGAGAGCTGCGACGGCCTCGACAACGACTGCGACGGCAGCATCGACGAAGGCAACCCGGAAGGCGGCGCCGCCTGCGGCACCACGACCGGCGAGTGCAGCGCCGGCACGCTCAACTGCCGTGGCGGCGTGCTGGCCTGCGAGGGCGCGGTGGGCCCGTCGACCGAGAGCTGCGACGGTCTCGACAACGATTGCGACGGCAGCATCGACGAAGGCAACCCAGGCGGCGGTGGAACGTGCGGCACGGACGTCGGTGCCTGCCTGCCCGGCACCCGCCAGTGCATGGGTGGGACGCTCGTGTGCGTGGGGTCGACGTCCGGCTCCGCCGAGTCCTGCAACAACATCGACGACGACTGCGACGGCAGCATCGACGAAGGCAACCCGGAAGGCGGCGCCGCCTGCGGCACCACGACCGGTGAGTGCAGCGCCGGCACACGCGTCTGCCTGGCCGGCACCCTCGTCTGCCAGGGCGGCACGGGACCCAGCGCCGAAGTCTGCGACGGCCTCGACAACGACTGCGACGGATCCACCGACGAGACCTTCGACTTCGACAACGACCTCAACAACTGCGGAGGGTGTGGGGTTGCGTGCTCGTTCCCCCACGCGGTCGCCCAATGCGTCGCCCGTAGCTGCACCCTCGCAGGCTGTACGGCGGGTTGGGTCGACGCCGACGGACTGACGAGCAACGGCTGCGAATACAACTGCACCGTCGCCGGCGCCGAGATCTGCAACGGGAGCGACGACGACTGCGACGGATCCACCGACGAGGGGCTCACCCCTCCGGCCAATTTCTGCAACCCCAACGGAGTCTGCGCCGGAACCGCGGCGAGCTGCGGCGGCGCGAGCGGTTGGGAGTGCAACTACCCCGCCTCGTACGAGGACACGGAGACGACCTGCGACGGCCTCGACAACGACTGCGACGGAGCCGTCGACGAGCCCTTCCCGCTCAAGGGCACGACCTGCACCAACGGCATCGGCGCCTGCCAGACTTCGGGCGTGTACGTCTGCACCGCGGCGATGGACGCCGTCGTATGCAACGCGCCCCCGCCCCTGCCGGGGAGCGCCGAGAGCTGCAACGGGAGCGACGACGACTGCGACGGCAGCGTCGACGAGAACCCGGGCTCGCTGATCCCGACGGTCACCGTGCCCCGCCCCGCCGGAGGCACCGTCGAGATGATGGTCTACGAAGCCTCGCACCCCGACGCGAGCTCGACGGACCAAGGCTCCGCGGGCGGCTACGCTTGCTCGAACCCCGACGTCCTGCCGTGGACCAATCTGACGTGGTCCGAAGCGCGAGCTGCCTGCCAAGGGCTGGGGGCGGGCTGGGACCTCTGCGAGGAGGACGACTGGCAGGCGGCCTGCGAGGGGCCGTCAGGGAACTGCGCGTGGTCCTACGCCAGCTCCTGCGCATCGAGCGCGCCGCTGACCTGCAACGGCGACGAGTACGACTCGAGCCCTGCTCCGGGCGACCAGGACCAGCTCTTCCAGACCGGTCGCAGCTCGGCCCCCTTCAACGCCTGCTACACCGACTGGGGAGGCGGCGACCGCATCTACGACCTCAGCGGAAACGTCAAGGAGTGGACGCGGACGTCGCGCGGCCCGGGCCTGCACGCGATCCGGGGCGGTTCGTACAACAACGTCGAGGCCGGACGTCGCTGCGACTTCGACTTCACCGTGGGCGACGGCAACTTTGCCTTCCTGAACACCGGCTTCCGCTGCTGCCGCTACTGAGCTCTGGCTCGCTCCTTGCTTCGAGCTGCTGGCGACGGAGATGGCACATCTCCATGGCACACTTCGACGTAGGGACCTCCGTATGCACCGAGCCTCGCCCCCCACCCTGAGCCTCCACCTCTGTCTGGGCTGTCTGATCGGCCTGGGCGCCGCTTGCACCTTTGGCACCGACGATCCGCCGCCACCGGTCGAGCCCCCTTGTGGCCCGGCCGCGGCCATCTGCGCCGACGACTGCTGCACGCGGATCGAGATGCCGATCTACCTCGACGGATGTACGCCGGAGTGCGAGCCGGACCTGCGGCTCGTCGCGGGCCTGGCGTGTGAGCCGCTGTTCGCCTGTAGCTTCCGGGACGGCGGCCTCGACGGCTGCGGTCCCATCGCGACCGCGGGCGCTTGCCGAGCCGGCGCGTGCTGCGACGAAGCCGTCGACGGCACCGTCGATGAGGTCACGTGCTCGCTGCTCTGCCCCGCGGGCTTCGTGCCCGAGAGCGACTGCGCGCCCGAGCCCTCCTGTGTCGCGAACACCCCCTGCAGCCAGCCGAGCGAGTGCACCCTCGCCTCCGCGAGCTGCTGCGGCACCTGCGAGACGCCATCCCTCGGCGACGTCGTCGGCGTCCACCGCTCCGACCTCGAGCGCTACGAAGAGGAGCTGTGCCGGATGCCGGAAGAGTGTCCCCCCTGTGTCGTGGGGGACCCCAACCCGAACCTCGTCGCGACCTGCAACGCGACCGAGTGCCGCGCGGTCGACATCGCACGCACCCCCATCACCGTCTGCGCCAGCGACGACGACTGCCGGCTTCGCACGAACACCTGCTGCGAGTGCGACGTGGCGCCCGACGCGACGAACGTGGTCGCGATCCGCAACGACTCCCTCCTCGATTTCCTCGCGTTGGTCTGCGATGCCGACGCCGCCTGCGACACTTGCACGCCCACCTATCCGGCAAGCCTCGAAGCCTTCTGCGACGCGGGCCGCTGCGCGGTCCGCGAAGCCCCCTAGCTAGAGCGCCCCTCTCCAAACCCCTCATCGCCATCTCACTTCGAGAACGCTCGGCATTCCCTCGGTTCGCGGATGCGCCCCCGGCCCCGCCCAGTCTACGGGTCGATCGACGATCGCGGTTGAGATGGGCCGTAGCTCCGGGTCAGCACAGGCTGCGACGACGATGCGATCGTCTGGTAAGCTCGCCGCATGTCCCGAAGGCTATCGGTTCTGGCCCTCTCCACGCTCGCCGCCTCGGTGTCTGTGCAGGCCCAACCCCAACCCGACGGGACCGAACCAGCGGAAACGGCCGAGGTTGACGCAACCGAGAACGAAACCCGCGATGCAGAGGCGCGTATGCGCTTCCAGCTTGGCAGCCAGCTCTACGAACGGGGACGCTTCGAAGAGGCCTCCGCAGAGTTCCGGCGCGCCTACGACCTCTCGGGGCGACCCTCATTGCTCTACAACGTCTACCTCGCGGAACGTGACGCAGGAAATGTGGCGGCGGCAGCGGAAGCGCTGCGACGCTATCTCGACGAAGAGGAGGCTCCCGAGAATCGAGCGCTCCTCGAAAGCCGGCTGCAGTCCCTCGAAGAGCTCGCCGCACGCGAACGCTCGGATCCCCAGCAAGCAACACCCGATGCTCCGACGCCAGATCCCGAGCCCGCAGCCGAAACAGCGGCTCCAGAACCCCAGCAGCCCCCAGCAGACGAACCGGCCGAGGAGTCCGCTCGTCCCAGTCTCGTCGCCCCGTTGCTGCTCGTGGGCGGCGGCGCCGCCATCCTCGCAGCCGCCGGCGGGTTGGGCCTGGCGAACCGAACTCTGTACAACGACCTGCAAGATCGTTGCCTCGGAGGAACTCTCTGCACGCCCTCGCAGAGCGGCGATATCGACGCGCTGGGACGCCGCAACCTGACTGCGGACGTGCTCCTGGGACTGGGAGGCGCCGTCGTGCTTGGTGGCCTTGTCTGGCTCGTGCTCCGCGCAATCCATCCCGAAACCGATGTGGCCTCCGCCTGTGGCCCGAGGGGCTGCCAACTGCGGGGGAGGTTCTGATGCGAGTTCTGTCCCTGCTGCTGCTCTCTCTGGTCGCCTGCTCGGTGGCTTTCGACGACGACGACTTCAGGGTTTGCGAGCCACCGCCAACCTTCGATGCCCCGCCGTGCGGCCCTGGCGTCAGGAGCTGCCTGATGATCTGCGAGACCGGCTGCAGCAGTGAGGAGGACTGCGCGGCTTGTTCAGAGGCTTGCTTCGATGCAGACCACAACGACCGCATCGACACCCGCGAGCTTGCCTGCATCGGCTGCATGTTCTTCGTCCGGCCCATCGAGTGCTACCTCACGACCAACAGTTGCCGGCAAGAAGCCGAGGAGCTGCTCTGCTGCGCTCAGGCGGAGCGCTGCGACCGTCTGCTCGGGTGCGGAGAGGACGGGTGCGTGATGGAGCAGAACATGCTGGACGACTGCGCCGTCGAACTACCCCCCACTCATCCCTGCCTGGAAGCCTATACCGCGTGTTTCCCGCCTGACGCCGCGCGTTGAGCGCGTCGAGGCTCGTCAATCTCGGACGACGAGGGTCTGTCGGGGCGCGACGTCTTCGAGACGACGGACCCGACCATCGGGAAAGCGGACCTCCACGGTCACCGGGCCTGGGCTGGGGCCGAGCCCAAAGTGCGCCACGGCCTCGCTCTGCCCGAGCATGTGGGTCGTCGTGCCGATTTCGCGCAGCTGCCGCCGCCCGGAGCTTTCGATGGCGACGACGCGAGCGCCGTGGGCGTCTCGTCCCGAGGCCTCGAGCACGCGTACCCGAAGCCAAGCGTTCCGGTTGCCCCCATCGTTCCGGTAGAGCGCGAGGCGGTCCATGTTGTTGGCGAGGACCACGTCGAGGTCCCCGTCGGCTTCGTAGTCGAAGACCGCCAGCCCCTTGCCCATGCGGCGGTCGTCCAGGCCCACCAAGGCCGCCACCTCGATCATCCGCCCGCCGACGTTCTCCCACAGGAAGGTCGGCGCGTCTTCGAAGAGCTCTTCGACCGTGGAGCCCGCATAGTCGACGCCCGCGGCCGAGACCAAGTCGAGGTCCCCGTCGTTGTCGTAGTCGAAGAACGCCGCCCCCCATCCCCACGACCCCTCGCGCACGCCGACCTCGTCGGTCACGTCCGTGAAGCGCCGGTCTCCATCGTTGCGGTAGAGGCGGTTGCCGGTGAAGCCCCAGTAGCAGCCGGCGCTCGCACAGCGACGCTCCGGGTCGTGGATGGAGGTCACGAACCAGTCGAGGTCCCCGTCGCCGTCGAAGTCACCGACGGTCGATCCCATGCCGTGCTCCTCGGTCCCCACGCGCGCCGGGCGCGTCCCCTCGCGAAAGACGCCGGCGTCGTTCCACAGCAGATGGCTCGTGCCGAAGTCGCCGGCAACGGCGAGGTCGAGCCATCCGTCCCCATCCAAGTCCGTAAACGCCGCGGCAAAACCATGGACGCCGCACAACGCATCCGAGCGGGTGCAAGGATCGGTGTGCAGGCCTTGGGCGACCGTCACGTCTTCGAAGAGGCCTCCCCCGAGGTTGCGCAGAAGCCGAGCATGCGCCGAAACGGCACCCGGGAGAAAAGGCGCCCACTCGGTCGCGTAGAGGTCGAGGTGACCGTCGCGGTCGAAGTCACCGAAAGCAACGCTCGTCCCAGCGCGGGGCGCTGTCGACGCGATGGCGGCGCCTCGCTCCAGGGCCTCGTCGGCGAACGTCCCGGAACCGTCGTTGATGAAGAGGTAGTTCCGGTCGTTCGGGGGCGCGCCGTCGCCGAACGTCGTGACGTAGAGATCGAGGTCGCCGTCGTCGTCCACATCGCCAAGCCCGAGGCCGTTCGATTGGAGACCCGGCACGTCGAGCGCTCTCGTCTCGAACCGGCCGTCGGCCCCACCGAGATAGATCCCGATGGGGCCGTCCATACGCGAGGCCACGAGGTCGGCGATTCCATCCCCGTCGATGTCGCCGACGGCTACGCCGCCGGTCATCCGTTCGGCTTCGCAATGGACCGAGGTCGCGCAGCTCCCATAGGTGAGGGTCGTGGCCTGCACGTGGTCGATGCCCACCTCCCGGGCGACATCGACGAACACCGGGCGCGCTCTCGTCCGCGGTGCCAGCTCGACGCCAGACGCCCGCACAGGCGCGGCGAGCTGCACGGATGGGGCGTCGGAGGCGTCGGGTAGAGCCTCCGAAACGTCCTCGCCACAAGGCGCGCTTGCGCACGCGACGACCCACCAGAGCCCGAACGCGAACCCACGGTCCATGGTCCCAAGTGTAGTCGGTGCTATACCCGCGAGCCTGTGGCCGAACTCGCCCCCCTCGAGCGTCATCTCCCCCCAACCCGCGCCGAGGCAGACGCCGACGCCCTCCTCGAAGGCTTCCTCGCCTACTGCGACGCGGTGGGGCTCACCCTCTACCCCGCTCAAGAAGAAGCCATCCTCGAGCTCTTCTCGGGCAAGAATGTGATCCTCGCGACGCCCACGGGCAGCGGCAAGTCGCTCGTGGCGCTGGCCCTTCATTACAAGGCCCTCGCCGAAGAGAAGGTCAGCTTCTACACGGCGCCCATCAAGGCCCTCGTCAACGAGAAGTTCTTCGCCCTCTGCGAAGTCTTGGGGGCCGACAACGTCGGTCTGATGACCGGCGACGCCGCAGTGAACGCCGACGCGCCCGTCGTCTGCGCCACCGCGGAGATCCTCGCAAACCTGGCCCTACGCGAGGGAGAACGCGCCGATGTCGACTATATCGTGATGGACGAGTTCCACTTCTACTCGGACCACGAGCGCGGCGGCGCGTGGCAGATCCCGCTGCTGACCCTCGGGCGCGCGCGATACCTGCTGATGAGCGCGACGCTCGGAGACACGCGCTTCTTCGAGGAGACGCTCACCGAACGGACAGGCGCCGAAACCGCGCTGGTCAAGACCAAGGAGCGCCCCGTTCCCCTCGACTGGGAGTACCGCACGACGCCGCTCCACGAGACGATCGCGGATCTGCTCGAAGCCTCAAAGGTCCCGATCTACATCGTGCACTTTACCCAGCGCGCCGCGGCCGAGCAGGCCCAGTCGCTGATGAGCATCGACTTCCTGAGCAAAGATCAGAAGCGCGCGATCAAGGAAGAGCTCCGCGGCATCCGCTTCGACAGCCCCTTCGGCAAGGAGTTCAAGCGCTGGCTGCCTCACGGTGTGGGTGTGCACCACGCCGGGATGCTGCCGAAATACCGCCGCGTGGTGGAGCGGCTCGCACAAAAGGGGCTGCTGAAGATCATCTGCGGCACGGACACCCTCGGTGTCGGCGTGAACGTGCCGATCCGAACGGTGCTCTTTACCCAGCTCTGCAAGTACGACGGTCGCAAGACCGCCGTGCTCTCCGTACGCGACTTTCAGCAAATCGCCGGGCGCGCTGGGCGTAAAGGCTTCGACGAGGCGGGCTCGGTCGTCGCGCAGGCGCCGCCACACCACATCGAGAATCTCCAACTTCGGGCCAAAGCCGCAGGCGATCCCAAGAAGCTACGCAAGCTCAAGACGAAGAAGCCGCCGGAACGCGGCTACGCCCACTGGGACGAAGAGACCTTCAAGCGCCTCATCGAAGGAGAGCCCGAGCCCCTGCGGAGCCAGTTCGAGGTGACCCACTCGATGATCCTCAACGTGCTCTCCCGCCAAACGGAGGACGCGCCCCCGGGCACCGCTTGCCGTGCCCTGCGGGAGATCATCGGCCGCTCCCATCAGCCGCGAAAATACCGCTACCGCGCCGGCCGCAAGGCGGTCCAGATGCTCCGCTCCCTCGTCGACGCCGGCGTCGTGGCGCTCGACGAACGCGGCGCCCACCTGGCCGACGACCTGCAGAGCGACTTCTCGCTCCACCACGCCCTGAGCCTGTGGGTGGTCGAGGTGGTCGACGTCCTCGACCGAGACGATCCGGACTACGCCCTCGACGTGCTCACCCTCGTCGAGGCGACCCTCGAGAACCCCGGCGCGGTGCTCCGACGACAACTCGACACGCTCAAGACGCGCGCGCTGGAGGCCATGAAGGCGGCGGGCGTCGAGTACGAAGAGCGCATGGCGAAGCTCGACGAAATCGACATCCCCAGGCCCCAGGTCGAGCTCATCTACGGCACCTTCGAGACGTTCAAGAAGCATCACCCCTGGGTCGGCAGCGAAAACGTGCGGCCCAAGAGCATCGCGCGCGACATGTACGAGCTCGGCCTCTCGTTCAACGAGTACGTCAAAGAGTATGGCCTCCGGCGCAGCGAGGGCGTGCTGCTGCGCTACCTCTCGGAGGCCTACAAGGCGATGGTCCAGAACGTCCCCGAGGCCGCCAAGACGGACGAGGTCTACGATCTCACCGAGTGGCTCGGCGGCGTGGTGCGCAGCGTCGACTCGAGTCTGCTCGACGAATGGGAGGCGATGCGTGATCCCACGCAGGCGACCCTGCCCAGCGAACCGGAGCCGTGCGAGGAAGAGGACATCACCCGCTCCCGGCGCGGCTTCACCGTGCTCGTCCGCAACGCCGTCTGGCGCGTCGTCCAGGCGCTCGCGAAGCGCGACTACGAGCGGGCGGCGGCCCTCATCGAAGGAGACTGGGACGAGGTCCGAATCGCGACGGCACTCGAACCCTATTGGACCGAGCACGAGCGCATCCTCGTCGACCCGGTCGCCCGCAGCCCGCGCAACACCCTGATCGACGAAGGGCACGAGCGGTGGTCGGTGCGGCAGGTCCTCGCGGACCCCGACGACCACCTCGAGTGGTCGCTGGCCTTCGAGGTGCCCCTCGACCCCTCCCGCGAGCTCGGTCGGCCGGTCTTGCGCCTGGTCGACGTCACCCACTGAGCTCATCGTCCCGACCCGAGGACAAACCTGCACTGAGCAGGAAAACCCCTGCCTCCTGGAAAGCTCGCAGCGCCCCCTGCTCGCGGTGCTGGTTCGCGAACAAGTCCTACTATAAAGTTACCTTGAGGGTATCCCCTCCCCCTGCCCGAGGGGTCTTCCCCCTGGAGTCTCCCATGCCCCGCCCTGCATCCATCCTCTCGCCTTCGTCCTACGCCTCGATCTTCTCGCTCCTCCTCGTCGCCGCGTGCGACTGTGGGGGAGGCGGGCTGCCCGCCCGCTCTTGCACGACGAACGCCGACTGCCCCGCCGATCAGCGCTGCGTGGACGAAGTCTGCCACCCGGCGGAGACACGCGACGCAGGTCGCGACGCCGACCCTGGGTGCGAGGACGAAGACGGTGACGGCTTCGGCCCCGGTTGCAGGGCCGGTGACGACTGCGACCCGAGCGATCCGACCCAGACCGGTCGCGAGGTATGCGACGGCCTCGACAACGACTGCGACGGCGTCGCGGACAACGGCGTGCTGAGCGAGTGCGGCGACTGCAACCCGGACTGTCGCCTCGGCGGCCTCGGCGGCACCGACGGCGACCCCTTCGACCCGGACACCGACGAAAGCGACGGGGTCGGGGTCGACGACGACGGGGCGCTGGTTCTCGATTCGACACGCATCAACACGAACTTCATCTGGATCGCCAACACCGGCGAAGGAACCGTATCGCGGTTCAACACCGAGACCTTCGTCGAGGAGGGGCGGTACTACACCGGGCCTGCGGGCGCCGCCAACGACCCCTCCCGCACCAGCGTCGGGAGCCTCGGAGATGTCTACGTCGCCAACCGACGAGGCAACTCCATCAGCCGGATCTCCGTGCTCGGGACCGACTGCCCGGACACCAACGGCGACGGAATGATCACGACCTCCACGGACGGCACCTTCCTGCCTTGGGGCCAGGATGACTGCGTGCTGTGGCACACGAACCTGGAAGCTGCGTTCCCCGGCGAGCGCCACGTCCGCGCCGTCGCGGCCCAAGACGTGGAAGGCCCCGACGGCGAGCTGCGCCAGTACGTCTGGGTCGGCGGCTACGACACGCAGCGAGTCGCCAAGCTCGACGGAGAGACCGGCGCGGTGCTCTTCGTAACCGCCTCTCCGGCGCGCCCCTATGGCTTCGCCCTCGATGGCCGCGGCAACCTGTGGGTCTCCACCCGCGACAACTCGCGCATTGGCCGCATCGACACGAGCCGCTGCGTCGACGAAGCGAGCTGCGCCGCGGCTCCCTGCGACGGCGAGAGCGCCATGGCGGATGCCTGCGTCAAGCAAACCATCTCCGCACCCATCGGCGGCCTCCCCTACGGGATCACCGTCGACTTCAACCAGCGCGTCTGGATCGGCGGCAACGACGTCGCACGCTACGATCCCAGTGCCCCCCCGGGAAGCCGCTGGCAGCGCACGAACCTCACCTTTGGTGGGAGCATCAAGGTCCACGGTATCGCCGCGGACGCCTCCGGCTGGGTGTGGGGCGCGGCCCAAGGCAACGGCGTCGTGCGCATCGATGCGGACAGCCCGGGGACCTGGACGGTCGTCGCCGGCACCACCGGCACCTCGAACAAGGGCATGGCTGTTGACGCCGAAGGGAAGATCTGGTCGGTCACGCAGACCAACCAGGCGGTCGTCATCACCCCCGGTCCGACCATCGACGACGCGACGGTCAACACCGACGTCGCGCGCTCCATCGTCAGCCCCTACACGTACTCGGACATGACAGGCCTGCAGCTGCGGCTGGCCACCAACCCCCGCGGCTACTACCGGCATGTCTTCGAGGCCTGCGACGAGGGCATGGGACCGCAATGGGAAGAGCTCCGCTTCGAAGCGGAGACACCGGCCGGCACCAGCGTGAGCTACCGCGTGAAGACCGCGGACACCCGGGCGGATCTCGACGCCGCCGAGTGGGTCAACCTCGGCACGACACCTCCGGATGCGTCTCCTCTGAGCATCGGGGACGCCCTGTCGGCGGCGGGCATCAGCCCCGGGCGCTTCTTGCTGCTCGAGATCTCGCTGCGCGCCGAGCGCAGCAGCACGACCATGGTCATCACGCCGCGCGTGCTGGGCGTGGACGTCACCCACAGCTGCCCGCCCATCTTCGGCTGATCCCACCCAACTCCGATAGGTGCCGTTCATGAACCGCTCCCCTTGGCTGCTCGCGTGCCTCCTCGCTGCCTGTGATTGCGGCGGCCCCGCCCCCGCCCGCCCCTGCGACACCAACACCGACTGCCCCACCGGAGAGGTCTGCGTCGACATGCGCTGCCAAGAGCCGGAACGTCCCGACGCGGGCCGAGACACGGGACCAACCTGCATCGACGAAGACAGCGACGGCTACGGTGAAGGCTGCGGCGCCGGCCCCGACTGCGACGACACCGACCCCACGCAGACAGGGGCGGAGCGCTGCGACGGGCTCGACAACGACTGCGACGGCGTCGCCGACGAAGGCGTGCTGAGCGCGTGCGGCAACTGCGACCCCGATTGCCGCAGCGTCGGCTTTGGGCCGGGCCGCATGCCTTTCGACCCCGACACCGACGAAAGCGACGGGGTCGGCCTCGACGACGACGGCGCCCTCGTCCTCGACTCCCGGCGCATCAACACGAACTTCATCTGGATCGCCAACACCACCGAAGGATCCGTCTCGCGCTTCGAGACGACGCCGCCCTACAACGAGGTGGGCCGCTACTACACGGGACCCAACACCAACGCCGGCGGCTACTTTGTGGGCAACGACCCTTCGCGCACCTCGGTGAACACCGTCGGCGACGCCTTCGTCGGCAACCGCAACGGGAACGCACTCAGCCGCATCTCGGTGCTAGGCACGGACTGCCCGGACACCAACGGCGACGGCCGCGTGACGACCTCTCGAGATCTCAACGGGGACGGCCGCATCAGCACGAACCTAGCAGACGGCGAGATGCTCCCCTGGGGCGAGGACGACTGCCTCCTGTGGCACAAGAACCTCGACGACGCATTGCCGGGCGAGCGGCTGGTCCGCGCCGTCGCTGCCCAAGACATTGAAGGACCGGACGGGGAGCTCCGCGAGTACGTCTGGGTCGGAGGCTACGGGACACGACGAGCGGTCAAGCTCGACGGCGCCACCGGAGACGTCGTGCTCGCGACCGAGTCCCCCGTGCCCACCTATGGCTTCGCGCTGGATGGAGCCGGCAAGTTGTGGATCAGCGGCCGTGGCCAGCAGCGCCTCGGTTGGATCGACACCACCGTGTGTGTCGACGACGGGAGCTGCGCGGTGCCGATCTGTGCGGCGACCGCGGCGGAGGGCACGGAGTGCGACGGCGCCGTCAAAGGGAGCATCCCCGCGCCGCATCGCCCCTATGGGATCACCGTCGACTTCAACCAGCGCGTCTGGATCGGTGGCGACACCCCAGGCACCGGCGGACGAACCTACGACCCTCACTTCAGCCGCTACGACCCGACGGCTGCCGCCGGCTCGCGCTGGGTGACGGTGAACGTCGCCGGAGCGTCGCCTTTCAACCACGTCGTGAACGGCATCGCCGCCGACGCCTCCGGCTGGGTCTGGGGTGCCGGATGGAATGGCGGCATCCTCCGCATCAGCGCCGACGACCCCACGAGTTGGATCATGGTCCCAGGCACCGAAGGCCTGAACAACAAGGGCATGGCCATCGACGCCGAGGGCAAGGTCTGGTCGATCACCATGAACAACCAGGCGACCGTCGTTCAGCCGGGTGCCACCATCGACGCCAACACGGTCACGACGGGCGTCGCGAGCTCGATCGTCGGCTCCTACACCTACTCGGACATGACGGGGCTGCAGCTCCGCCTCGCGACGAACCCGCGAGGCTACTACCGGCACGTCTTCGAATCCTGCGACGAGGGAATCACGCCGAGTTGGGGCGAGCTCGCCTTCGAGACCGAGACGCCCGCGGGCACCAGCGTCACCTTCCGGGTGCGCACCGCGGCGACCCGCGCCGATCTCGACTCGGCGCCCTGGGTCACCGTCGCGATGGTTCCCCCCGACGGCTCGCCGGCCTCGATCGGGACGGCCCTCATGACAGCTGGCGTCGAGCCGCAGCGCTTCCTGATGCTCGAGATCGCGCTGCGGGCCGACCGCACGAGCGCCATCGAAGTGATCACGCCGCGGGTCCTCTCGGTGGACGTGCAGCACACCTGCCCACCGATCTTCGGCTGACGGGCGCGAGCAGCGCCCTTCACCACTCCCAGGTGTAACCGGTGGACAGGACGCCGACGTCGAAGTGCGGCCTTGACCATGAGC
>JALVDI010000657.1 GCA_027009115.1 Polyangiaceae bacterium
GGTCTTCGGCTCACCCTCCCCGTCCGGCAGGAAGGCCAAGAGCCCACCGAGCAGCAGCGCTCCGGCGCGCGCGGCCCACAACCAGCCGGGCGTCCCAACCGCCGCGCCGTCGGTGAAGAGCGCGCTCAGCGGCGAGTCGACGCCCGCGACCCCGAGGACGAGCTCGAGCAGGGCGAAGCCGAAGAGCGCGCCTCCCCAGGCCCGGCTCCGCTCGGGGGCAGCGCCCGCGAAGACCTCCTCGGAACAGAGCGCCGGGAAGAACGTCGCGCTGATCAGGAGCAGCGTGAGCAAGTAGTGATGCTGGTAGCTGTCGAGCATGCTCATCAGCCAGCCGTAGCTGTAGAGCGCGCAGACGCCGGCGACGCCCAAGCGCGTAGGGCGCGTGATCGCCATGACGAACGCCAGCAGCCCCGTGAGCAGCACCGTCGCGACGTAGGTGCCCGCCGTCGGCGCCGGCAGAAGGCGGTCGAGCAAAGCAAAGTGCGCCACGTTGAACCCGCCGAACCCGTAGCGCCCCCCGTGCGGCACGAGGTCGAGCCAGCAGTCGAAGGCCAGCACCAGGAGCAGCCCACGCAGCAACAACCAGGGGCGTACGGCGTCGACGGGACCGAAGACATAACGTTCGAGAGCGTTCATCGACTCGGCTCCGCCACGGTGAGCGCGCCCGGCTCCTCGACCTCGCCGCTCCCGCAATCGCGCTCGTAAATCTGCGGCGCCAAGGCCGTCCCATCCGGCGCCACGCAGTCGTTGCGGACGACGACCGAGCTCACGCCGTCCTTCTCGCAGCGCTTGCGTAGGAACGCGCGGACGACGTCGCGCCGATTGCGCGAGAGGTGGTTGACCCAGGCCCGATGAAGGACCCGCGTCAGCTCGATGGGCGTCTCGTCGTCGCCTCGGCGCTCGACAGCGCTCGTCTGGCATCGATGCAGCCGGACCGCCGAGAACATGCGCCAGGCGAAGCGCTCGTCGTAGGGATCGTCGCGCAGGTAGTAAGTGAGCGGCACGAAGAGCTGGACGAGCACGAAGAGCCCGAGCCAGCGCAGAATCTTTCGACGCTGAGCGCGGGGCGGGGGCGCGGCCCGTTCAGCCCCCGGGGTGCGGTCGTCGCTCACGGACGCAAGCATTCCCACGCCCCCTCGCCAGGGTCAACGGCGAGGTCCAGCGGCCGGCTCGAACGGCGCCGATTCGATCGTGTTCGCTCATGCTTGCGCGATCTCCCACAGGACATCTCACAAACAATCGTCGATCGATCCGTACACTGGGCGGAACCGGTGGCGCATCCGCGAGCCGAAGGAGCATTCTCGAGGGGAGAGGATGGCGGCAGAGGGTGCGCAGGCCGCACAGCGGCGACGAGGGGTCTTGAGATGCGCCTCAGGCCCCAGCGGCCCTGCACCCGCAGCCAGCCCCTTGGGCGGGAGGGCGGTCGGCCGCCGACCCCATCGAGGAGGAGGAAGCCGACGTGCCGTCCGTCTCGGGAGCCACCGAGTCGCCCGCACGCTCCATGCTGCTGGCCGCGGGCGCCGGATCGTCCCCCGGCGCTTCGACGGACGCGGCGTCACTCGCCCCCTCGGTCTCCCGATTCGCCATGTGGGGCGGAGGCCCCGCGCTCTTGAGGATGTGGTCCGGGTCGCCGAGGAACTCGAAGTGCATCGTGTCCTGCAGCCGGTCGCGACCAAGCCAATAGAAGCCGAAGCGCTCGAAGACGTGCACCCAGCAGCTCGGCATGGCCATGCGCTCGTAGATGGATTCGACCGGGTTCTGGCACAAGGGGTGGTCGCCCCACTGCGCGACGCACATGCAGCAGGTGTTGAGCCGTGGGTCGATATCGACGGCGATGCCGTAGACGTGGTTGCTGACCTGGCCGTTGTGGTAGGTATTGCGCGTGCGCAGCCCCGACAGACGCCGCGGCTCGTAGTCGTCGCCGCACTCGGCACGGATCACCTGCTCGACACATTGAAGCGCGGGGACGATCTTCTCGTTGACCCGCACCGGCAGCCCCATGAAGCGCGTGCGGACGGCGTTGTCGCTGGGCGTCCGATCGTTCCACCGAGGGTTGCCGAAGCCCTCGAAGTAGCCGTAGTGCTTCGTCCGGAATTCGACCGCGCGGGCCTGTAGCTCGCGGCGGCGGCGCTGTTCCTCTGGCGGCTGGGTCCAGCGGGGCAAGAAGTTCTCGCGCACGAGATAGTCGATGGGCTCCTGGTAGTTGCAGGCGGTGTCGTTCTCCGGCAGCGGCGGGGCATCGTCGGGAATGGGCGCAGGGGTGGGACGCCCCCGCCGCTGGGCGGTGGAGCTCCCGGAGAGAACGGAGAGAGCGACGGCGGTCGAAACCATCGTCGCCAAGAGCACCTGGCGTCGACCCATGAGGCCACTCCTACCCCAAGGTTCCCGGCCGGGCCAGAGACGGGCCCGAGACACTCCGGCGCTCAGCCCAGAAGCTTGTCGAGGTATGCGCGCATCGCGGGGTCGGCAGTCGCCTCCGCGAGCTCCTCCAGAGCCCGTCGCTCCCCCGCTTCGACCGCCAGCTCGGCGGCCAACGCGCGCAGCTCGTCGTCGAGGCCTGGGTCGGCGGCCACCCGCACGAGCACGTCGCCGGGCAGCGAGGGATCGCGGTACGCGCCTTCGTCCGGGTCCTCGGCGAGGAGCCGATGCGGCACCTCGACCCGCGGGCGCCGACGGTACGCCTCCAGGTGTGCGGTCACGCCCGCGTGGAACGCCTCCGGGTCGAAGGGCTCGACGACGAGAGGCCCCGTCGAGGTCCGCAGCGTGAGCCGCTCCCCCGCGCGCTCCACGGCGCGGATCTCGCTCCAGCGCAGGAAGCGCGGGAGCTTCCCCCTGCGCCCGTCGAAGGCGATTCCGTCCACACCCAGCTCCGCGACCGCGTGCCACCACCGGTCCCGGGTCCACCACGCCCAAACCGCCAGCGCCGCCAACAACGCCGCTGCCAACAGCGGCTGCGTGAAGATCGGCCGCCCGAAACGGAGGAGCAGCAGGGCCGCGAGGAGCCCCAGACCCACGAGGGGCCCAAGGCGGCCGGCGCCGCGGAGCAGGAGCCGCTCCCGCGTCACTCCTCCTCGCCCGCGCTCGGACCGGGACGCACGGCTCCCAGGCGCAGGACCTGGGCGCCTTCCCCTTCGAGGACGCCGGGGTCCGGGCTACGCAGCTCCATCACGACCACCACGGTATCCACTGCCAGGTGCAGCACGCCGGTCCCGTTGCGAAAGCTCGCGTGCCTCCCGACGACGACCGGCGACAGGCGCCCGGTGTCGGGGTCCTCGTCGAGCCAATAAGCCTGGGTGAGGGTCAATGCCCCACGTAGCTCGCCGCGCGCCCAGGAGTCGAGGGCCGAACGCTCCACGGTGCCCCGGTACGAGAAGATCTGGCCCACGCCCTTGGTGCACTCGGCGATGACCCACACCCGTTCTTCGTCGCTCACGCCGGGAGCCTACGGCAGCGCTCAAGGCCTGACCACGGCGATGGGCTCGTCGCTGCCGTCCAGCCCCGACGCACCCGAGGCCCCGGGGGAGAACCCCGCGGCGCCACCGCGGCCCGCCACCCCCGTCTCGTCGATGGTGAGGGTCCTCAGAGCGTCGAGGTAGGCGCCGAAGTCGCCGCCACTCACCACGAGGACCACGCCGTGGCTCCCGCCGCCGCAGCCGCCTCCGCCTCCCCCGCCGGCGCCGCCGCGCCCCCCGTCGCCACCGCGGCCGCCGGTCCGGGCGCACCAGAAGGCCGCCGAACCTCCGTTGGCGCCGCTCCCCGGCGCCCCGCCGCTCGCTCCCTGACCGCCTGGGCCGCCGTCGCCGCCGCTCGCCGTCACGATCCGCACCGCCTCGAAGGAGGGCCCGGCGCGGAGCGAGCCCAGCCGGACGACCACCCCGACCGAGTGGCCGCCCCCGGTGCCGCCGTCCGCCGCGGGAGCGCCGCATCCCCCCGAGCCTCCGCCGCCCCCCGCGCCCCCCGCGCGATCCGTGCACCCGGGCCCCGTGCCGCCGATGACCGCGTAGCCGGCGCCGGCGGTTCCTCCGCCCCCGCCGCTGCCGTCGGTCCCGGCGGTCCCGGAGCCTCCGTCGCCGCCGCGGAGACGACCGGCGGCCAGGTCGACGATCGGCCCCGAGCTGCACCCGCCGCCCCCGGCGCCGTCGGTGCCGTCGAGGCCGTCGCCCCCTGGCCCACCGTTGCGAGGAAGCGTCGGGTTGTCGTCGCAGAAATTGCAGGCGCCGCGGTTGGTCGGCGCGTTGTACGTGAGCTCCCCGGCGGCCCCCGGAGCCGGCCCGCGCCCTGCTTCGGCCGCCGGGTTCGGGACCGCTCGGGCCAGCACGGCGTCGAGGTCGCACACACCACCCACCGTAAAATCGGTGCAGCCCGCGTTGCCGCAGGGGCTCCCGTTGAAGCAGCCGATGGCGGGGCAGTCGGCGTCGCCTCCGCGGCCTCCGCTGTTGTCCAGGCCGCTCGGACAGCGATGGCGTCCAGGCGCGCCTCCCGGAACTCTCCGGCAACTGCCCACGTCCGGCGAAGGCTGCCCCGGTGAGCCGGCCACGCCATCCAGATCCTCGAGAAGGAAGCCCGGCGGCAGGTTGTCGCTCGCGCTGCGCCCCCGGACTCCGTCGGCACCGCGACCCGCGCGGATCTCGAGGTGGCTCAGCCGCACCTGGGGCCCACAACGGTCGAGGTAGACCGCCGTGCTCCCCGCGCCCGGGACCGTCGCGTCCGTCGCCTCGACGATGAAGCCGTCGACGCGGGTGTCGCTCCGGATGCCGCGGCAACTCAGCACGGGCGTCCCCCCATCGGCGCCGCGGTGCTCCAGCACGACCGGGAAGAGCGCCAGGTCACGATCGCGGAAGTCCGGCCGGTAGCCGCCGAAGACGGACACCCCGGCGACGAGCTCGACCGCCCCATCGTACACGCCGCGGGCCACGAGCACGTCCTTGCCCGCGGCGCGCGCCCGCTCGATGGCAGCCTGGATCGTGCGCATCGGTCGCTCGAGGGTGCCCGGGTTGCGGTCGCTTCCGCTCGTGGTCACGTACACGAAGTCGTCGGTCTCGTCGGCGACGCCGTCGCAGTCGGCGTCCCCTCCGACCGCCGGCGGCGGGCCTCCTCCCTCGAAGCGCTCGCACTCGCAGCCGTTGGCGGCGATCCCGTCCACGTCGACGAAGCCCGCGAGGCACTCGACGACGCACTCGGTCGCCAGCCCATCCCGAGGTTCGCAGCGCGCCTCCATGTTCGGCCCGGGCTCCACGCAGGGGACCGCGCAGCCGCCGCAATGGAGTCGAGCGAGGTAGCGCCCCTCGGCATCTCGGAAGTCCTCGTCCACCGCGCCGTCGCAGTCGTCGTCGCTCTCGTTGCACGCCTCTTCGAGGGCCGGCTCGCATTCGTTCAGCCCCTCGTCGGTGCAGCGTTGGACGCCGGCGCAGCGGTACCCTGGGTCGCGCTCGAGGACGCATCCGAACTCGGCGCCCACGGCCTCGGCGGTGCACCCGCAGGTCCCCGTCGCCGGCGCGCACAGCCCCCCCTCGCAGACGAAACCGGGGGGACAGCTCGCCTCGCAGGGAGTCAAACAGCGCAAGTCGCCGCCGGGCAGCGCTCGACACGCCGAACCGGGCGCGCGCAAAGCACAGTCCTCGTCGTCGGTGCACGGCAGACAAAGCGCAGGCACATCCGGCGCGCACGCGCCCTCGCCCGCCCGATGCCAACCCGCGGGGCACGCGACGAGCACGCAGCGGGCGACGCCCCCCTCGACCTCGCAGGCGGTCTCGGCAGCGGTCGGAAAGACCTCGGCGCAGGCGACGCCACAGCTCCCGCAGTGCTCCGCAGTGAAGTAGACGCCCTCGTCGTCGACGAAGTCCTCGTCGACGCGGCGGTCGCAATCGTCGTCGGCGAAATTGCACGTCTCCGGCTCGCCGCAGAGGTGGTGCTCGTAGCAAGCAGCGCCAGCCACGACCAGCAGGCCGAACACCAAGCGCTCAACGAACGACGACATCGATCGCCCCTCCCTCGGCACCGTCCGCCGCCGGCGCCCCGCCGCCCCCGCCCTGCCCGGGCATGCCTCCGCGGCCGAGCCGCACCACGTTCTCTCGCCGCCACGCGCCCACATCGAGGCGCGCGCCGCTCACCCACACCCCCACCGAGGGACCGCCGCAGCCGCCTCCACCGCCGCCGCCGGCCCCTCCGTTGCCGCCTCGACCGCCGCGGCCCCCGGGGAACGGGCCCGCGAGGGTGGGCGTGGAGCGCTCCTCCCGGGACAGCTCACCCCCCCGCGCCCCGGCCCCGCCGCGCCCGCCGTCGCCCCCCGCGCCGCCGTCGCCACCGCGCCCGCCGTCTCCCGGCCGCAAGACCGCATCGCGGAGCGTAAAGGGCGCCCGGGGTGCCGAAGCGTAGGAAACGACGAGGGCCACGCTCGGCCCGCCGCTGGTGCCCGGTGCGCCCGGCGCGCCACCGCAGCCCCCGGCCCCGCCGCCGCCGCCGCCGCCGCCGAGACCGTCGACGAACTCACAGGCCCCATCGACCCACAACATCTCCGCGCCGCCCCCCGCACCGCCGCCGCCGCCGCCGCTGCCGGGAGTGCCCGCCGTCCCGCCGGAGGCGGTCGCCGGCTCCCAGCCCTCGGGGGCGAGTCGACCGAAGGGATCCGTGCAGCCGCGGCCTGCGCGGCCCACGCTGCCATCCTCCCCGGCGACGCCCGACTGAGGTCCGTGGAACTCCGTCGGCACGCTGAAATC
>JALVDI010000658.1 GCA_027009115.1 Polyangiaceae bacterium
CGTCACGTACGGCGCCGGCGGGTGGAACGCTCCAGGAAGGGACCCTCGGACCCGGCGACAGCACCCTTCGTAGCGGGGAGTACGCCGACCACCACACGTTTCATTGGACCGCTGGGCAGCGGATGAGAGTGGACCTCTACTCGGATGATTTCGACAGCTATCTCATCGTCCGGGCGCCGTCCGGGGCTCAACAGGACAACGACGATGCGGCGGCAGGGAGTACCCACGCGGGCCTCGACGTGACCGTCAACGAGACCGGCACCTGGACCGTCATCGCTACCAGTTATCGCCAGGGGGAGACCGGAGCCTATCAGCTCGTCACCGCACCGCGCTGAGCCATGGCACCGCGCCGGGCGCTGGAGCGCGCGTACGACCGCGGACCTCGAGGGCATGCAGGCGCGTGTTCGCGGAGCTTGCCCAGGGCAGCCACAGCCGGGGCGCCGAGCTCCAACCTGCGTGCTATGGTCCTGACACCGAGCGGAACCTCCAATGAAGGTCTGTCCCAGCTGCGGGCTTCAATACGGCGACGAGCAGCTTCGTTGCTTCGTGGACTCGGCGGCTCTGCAGCCGCTGGCCGACCCGAACCTCGGCAAGATTCTGGCCGGTCGCTACGCGATCGAGGCCGTCCTTGGCGAGGGCGGCATGGCGACCGTCTATCGGGCCCGCCACGCCCTCGTCGACCGCCCCGTCGCCGTGAAGATCCTGGCGCCTTCCAAAGCGCGCAACCCCTCGCTGCGTGAGCGCTTCCGGCGCGAAGCCAAGAACGCGGCCTCTCTGGCGCACCCGAATATCATCGAGATCTACGACTACGGCGAGGCCTCCGACGGGACCGTCTTCATGGTGATGGAGTTGCTGCACGGCGCCCCCCTCGCCAACCACATCGCGCCCGGCCCCATGGATGCCGGGCGCGTCGTCTCCCTGGGCCTCCAGATGGCTCGCGGCCTCGCCCGCGCCCATGACTTCGAGGTCATTCACCGCGATCTCAAACCCGAGAACATCTTCGTCGTCGAGGCCGGCAACGGGCGCGAGCTCGTCAAGCTCCTCGACTTCGGCATCGCTCGATCGATGCACGACTCGCGGCTCACCGGCGCCGGTGAGATTTTCGGGACGCCGCAGTACATGGCGCCCGAGCGGATCACCACCATCGACGCCGGTCCGGCCGCCGATCTCTACGCCTTGGGCGTCATCTTCTTCGAGATGCTCACGGGCCGGCTGCCCTTCGAGGCAGAGGAGATCACCGGCTTCTTCATCAAGCACATGCAACAGCCCCCGCCGCGGCCGTCCCAGCTCGTACCGCGGTGCCCTCCGGCGCTCGAAGGGTTGATCCTGCAACTCTTGGCCAAGAGCCCGGAGGACCGGCCCGTCGACGCGCACCAGGTGGTCAAGGCGTTGCAGAGTCTGCGCCCGAGCGGCGGCACCCGCATGCCCGATTCGCCCGCGCCGAGCGCCAGTCCCAGCCGTCCGATCGCCGCACCCACCTTGCCGCCGACGACCCTTGAACGTTGGATGCGGCGGACGGCGATCTTCGACGAGATGCTCGCCCGGGCGTTCGGGCCCGGTCAGGTGCCCGCGGACTCGGAGCGCCTCCTGGTCGAGATCCGCGCGACCTTGCGCCGCATCGAAGCCTTGCGCGCCGAAGGGCTCGCGGAGCAGCGCAAGCTCGAGGCGTTGGAGGCCGAAGCGCATGAAACCCGGGCGCGGCTCGGCTTCGCGGTCCAGAGCCTCGCTGAAGACCTCTCCCAGGCGCGGGAAGAGGCGCGTGCGGCGCGTCGCGAGGTCGCCCCCTACGTCGAGCGGGAGCAGCAGGCGCACCAAACCTACGTCCAGGCCGACGAGCGCCTGCAGGCCTCCGGCGGGTACCGCCAGCTCGACGCACCGGACGAGACCTTTGCACGTTCGCTGAGGGATGTCGTCGAAGCCCTCGAGGCCTGGGCGCTCGACCGGGTCGCCGCGGACAAGGCGCGCCGTTGGCTTGCCGGCAAGGAGCACACGGTCGAAGACCTCAGCTTCCAGGTGCAGGCGCTCCGCGATCAGCTCGGGCGTTCCGAACGCTCCTACGCGGAGCGCCGGGAAGCTTCCGAGCGCGCGTTGGCCGCGAGCGGCGACGAGGTGCAGCGCCTGGAGCAGGAGCTCCTGAGGATGGCGAGCACTTTTTGCGAGCCGCTTCGGAGCCGCCCGTCTCTCCGGGAGCTCTTCGTGCGCCTCGAACAAGAAGGATGACGTCCTCAGTGCGGGTGTTGGCTCGCGTACAGTCGGACCATCCGGTCGACGGTCTCGACGAGCCGGGACAGCGGTGCTCCCTTCGCGAGGTAGGTGCTGTCCGGGATCCGGCGGCAGAGCGCGAGAAGCTCGGCGTCGGGCATGGCGGAGTAGAACACGATGGGCCGCCGCCCCACGGCGCGGGTGAGCAACTTGGCCAGGTTGTCTCCCGACAGCCCCGGCATGCTCACGTCCAGGATCAAGACCTTCGGTTCGATGCGCCGGACGAGGGTGGTCACGCCCATGGGCGAGTCGGCGGTCTGGACCTCGTAGCCTTCGCGTCGAAGCACGAGGGCGACCATACGTCGGATGTCTGGATCGTCGTCGACGACCAGGACTGTCCCCTTGAGCGGGCGGTCCGTCGTCACAGGCGGTAGGTATGGCGGGTGGCCGCGCGACCACGGAAACGAGCCCGCAGGCCCTCGACGAGCGCTCGTTGCACGCACCTGCGTTGCTGTCCCGAGGGGCCACGGCCGACGCGGGCCCCGACCCGCTCGCCGGCCACGGTCACCGCGACGTCGAGGCCACCGTGCCAGCCCCCGACGCAGCGCCGTACCTGCGGCTGGAGCTCCCGAAGCCGGGCCGTCAAGCTCGCGCGAGTGGCCGTCGTTACCGTCGGCCCCTCGGTTGGCCTCGGTGGCCGGGCCATCACGACGGGCTGTCGAGCCACGGGCTCGTCCTCTTCGTTCGGAACGATGACCGGCGCAACCGGTGCAGGAGTCGGCGTGCTCGCAGCAGCAGACGCGGCCGGTGCAGACGCGGCCGGTGCAGACGCGGCCGGTGCAGACGCGGTCATCGCCGCAGCGCTCTCGCGGGGCGCGGACGGCGGCTGGGCTTCGGTCGGCTCGCGCCCCCCGGCGCGGCGTGGCTCCGAAGGTCGAGGGCGGGCGGCGACGGCGGCACCTCGCGCGGGCTCCTCGTCGACGCCGCCCGCTGGGCTCGAACGGGTCGCGGCGGGCTGCGCCCGACCTACGTGGGCAGCACGGCCCTCGTGGAGGGTGGCGGTGGTGCTGGCGCCAGGCTCCAACTCGACGGCAGCATGCGCCACGATGCGGTCGTCCCGCCGGGCTTCGACGCTGTGGGTGCCTGCCGGGAGCTCGAAGCTCAGCTCCGCTTCGAGCGGTCCACGATCCATGGCGTCGATGAAGATCCGAGCGCCCTCGATGCCCGGCGCGACGATGCGCAGGGTGCTCGGGGCCTCGGGCGGCGCCACCCCTTCGGGCAGCGCCTGAGCGCTGGGCGCCGGGCTCGCCGTCTCCAGCGTCGCAGTCGGCGGGCTCGGCTGGTCGACGGCGCTGAGGATGACGAAGACCAGCACCGCCGTGCCGACGGCGACCAGACTCAGAACCAGGATCAAGACCCACGTCCGTGGCCGCCGGACCGGTGCCGTCGCCGCTGTGTTCATCGTGTTCACGGGCGTGGAGCCGGCCAGCATCGTGTGGTCGTGAGGATCGATATCGCTCGATGGCATGCCGCCCTCTTTCCCCCTCCGGGCCGCAGGACTGGCCCGAGGCCCAAGGCTACCGGACCCGTCCGCTCGACGCATGTTCCATGGCTTGGCGGGCTCCGCGGACCGCTCAGGAGCGACGGTCCGCGGGATGGACGCCGTGGCGTTTGGCGAGCTTGTGCAGGTACTTGCGGTCCATGTCGGCCGCCCGCGCGGCCGCGGAGATGTTGCCGCCGTGCCGATCGAGCAACCAGCTCACGTAGCGCTTCTCGAAGGCCTCTTCGAAGCGTGCCTTGGTTTCCCGATAGCTCAGCGCCGGGTCGAAGGCGGGGGCGAGATCGGTGGTGCCGCCCAGGCCCAGACCCACCGGCACGTGCCCCAATCGGAGCTCGTGTTCGCCGGCGGCGCGGGCCAAATAGGCCGCTCGCGCCAGGACATTGCGCAGCTCGCGCACGTTGCCGGGCCACTCGTGTTCCGCGAGCGCGTTCAGCGCCGCCGGCGCGATCTCGAGGGGGGGCTGGTCGGGGTGCTCCGCGCTGAGCTGAGCGAGGAGCCGCTCGACCAGGAGGGGGAGGTCTTCGAGCCGTTCTCGCAGCGGCGGCAGCTCGATGGGCACCACCGCCAGCCGAAAGTAGAGGTCTTCCCGGAACTTTCCTCGCTCGACCTCCATCTTGAGGTTGCGCTTCGTGGCAGCCACGACCCGGATGTCGACGCGCCGCTCCTTGTTGCCCCCCACCGGCCGGAAGGAGCGCTGCTCCAGGACGCGGAGCAGCTTGGGCTGGAGGTCGAGGGGCAGCTCGCCGATCTCGTCGAGGAAGAGCGTGCCTCCGTCGGCGAGCTCGAAGGCTCCTTGGCGCGCCATCGTCGCGCCGGTGAAGGCTCCCTTCTCGTGCCCGAAGAGCTCGCTCTCGATGAGCGAGCCAACCACCGCACCGCAGTCCACCACGATCATCGGGCGCTCGCGCCGGGGGCTCGCGGCGTGGATGGCACGGGCCACGACATCTTTGCCCGTCCCCGTCTCGCCGCCGAGGAGCACCGTGGCATCGCTCGGCGCCAGGCGTTCGAGGAGCCCGAAGATCTGTCGCATCGCCAGGCTCTTGCCCACCACCTCGCCGAAGGAAGTCCGCTCGCTCGGCAAGATCTCGATGCGCTCGGCGAAGGTCCGCACCTTGAGCTCGACCTCACCGACGGTGACGATGGAGCCCGGCCGGAGGTAGGCCTCGCGAATCTCCGCGCCGTCCAGGAGCGTCCCGTTCGTGCTGCCGAGGTCTCGCAGCAGGTAGCCGCGAGCTTCGCGCAGGATCTCGCAGTGAGTGCGCGAGACGGTCTGGTCGCGCAGAACGAGGTCGTTGTCGCGGCTCTTGCCGATGCGGAAGAGATCCTGGTCCACCCGGACCTCGTCGCCACGGCCCTCGCCGCTGAGGACCAAGAGGGCCAGCCTCGGCAGCTCCACGACCCTGCCGGCGCCCGCTTGGGTCCGAACGTTCGTGGCGCCGGTCATCGCGCGACCTCCGGTTGGAGCCGCCGATGGTCGGTGGAGAGGTCGATGTAGACGATGCCCGCCGCGGGCACCCTCAGCGCCCGCCGGACGAGGCGCTGCGTCCCCTCGTCCCGCACGAGAGCCTCCACCCGGTAACGGCCCGGCGGCAGGCTGACCTCGTGCGAGACGCGGGAGCCCGGGCCTTCGAAGCGCGCCCCGACGACCTCTTCACCGTCCAAGATGTAGGCGATTCGAACCTCCTGCACCGGCCGCTGGCTCTCCAGACGGTACTCGATGGCGACGTCCCGTGGGACCGCGCCCGCCAGCCGCGAACCGACCAGGAGCACCCCGACGAGGGCGACGAGCAGCGCCACCTTCCGGCGGCGCCGGCGTAGGAGCTGCCAGAGGCGGCGAAAGCGGTCCACCTCCCCAAACTATCGAGGGTGGCGGCCGAAGGCCAGGCTCTCGATCCCTCCCACGAGGCGTTGAAGAAGGTCCGGATCATGGTGAGATTGTGGATCGGTGCACGATCCTGGTTGTACCTTTTCGGGTGAGCCGCGCTTCTCCCGCCCCAGCGGGGTCCTCTCGGCACCCCCCTCCCTGTCCTGATGCTGCCACTGGCCGACCTCATCGATTCCGTGCGGGCCTACCATCCCCAGGCAGACGCGGACCTCATCGAGCGTGCCTACCGCTACTCCCAGCGCATGCACGAGGGACAGCTGCGCAAGTCCGGCGATCCTTATTTCATTCACCCGGCGTCGGTGGCGGGGATCATCGCGGGGATGCGCCTGGACACCGCGAGCGTGTGCGCGGCGCTGCTTCACGACGTGGTCGAGGACACCGACGCCACCGTCCAAGACATCGAGCAGCTCTTCGGCGCCGAGATTGCGTTCTTGGTCGATGGGGTCACCAAGCTCGGCAAGGTGAACTTCCACTCCAAGGAAGACCGCCAGGCCGAGTCGTTCCGCAAGATGCTGGTGGCCATGGCGCGCGACATCCGCGTGCTCCTGGTGAAGCTCGCCGACCGCCTCGACAACATGCGGACCCTCAACCACATGAAGCTCGACTCGCAAGAGCGCATCGCCGGCGAGACGATGGAGATCTACGCGCCTCTGGCGGGTCGCTTGGGCATCCAGTGGTTGAAAGCCGAGCTGGAAGACCTGAGCTTCCGCTACCTGCACCCGGAGGCCGCTGCCGATCTCGAGGCGAAGATTCACGAGGTCTCCAGGGACACCGATCGCTACGTCGACCGCGTGATCAAGAAGCTGCGCTCGATGCTCATCGAGCGGGGGTTTGCTCTCGAGGTGAGCGGGCGACGCAAGCACCTGTACTCCGTCTACCGAAAGATGAAGCAGCAGGACATCGCGTTCGAACAGGTGCACGACCTGGTCGCGTTCCGGGTCATCATGGAGACGGTCGCCGACTGCTATGCGGCGCTCGGCGTGATTCACAGCGAGTGGACCCCCGTCCCGGGGCGCTTCAAGGACTACATCGCGCTGCCCAAGCCGAACATGTAC
>JALVDI010000659.1 GCA_027009115.1 Polyangiaceae bacterium
TCGAGCACGAGGCGATGAGCGACCCGCGAGTGGTGGCCGAGGCGCAGCGCTTCGTCGCGGTCCGGGTGGACCTCACGCACGCCGACGCCCCGGAGTGGGAGGTGCTACGCGAGACCTACGACAAACAGGGCCTCCCCTATGTCGTGCTCCACACCACGGACGGTGAGCGCCGCCACGAAATCACGGGGTTGGTGAGCGCCGACGAGTTCCTCTCCATGCTGCGTTCGATCCATTAGTTAGCTAGGGATCGTCCCGGTGGTAGAGCTGCTCGACCACGGCCGCGGTCGCGCCGTCGAGACCGTCCATGATCGGCGCACACTCGTCCGCATGATCGGCGCGGTAGTCGTAGCGCGAGCACCGCTGCACCGCGGGCGGCAACGAGCGACAGAGACGGAGGTACTCCGCGCGAGGAGCGATGGTCCACGAAGGGGGTGTCAGGCCGAGCGCGGTCGTCGCCCGCTCGCTGACGTCGATGGCCGCGGTGACGCTCGCGAACGACTTCGCGCACTCGGACTGCTCGGCGGCGGCGGCCTCTCGGGCCTTTTCCTTCATCGAGGCGAGGATCGCACCGACCTGCCGGAGACGCTGGGCGAGCTCCTGAACGGTCACGTCCGGAGGGCTGCCCCGGCCCGCTTCCGCCGGCGCGGACGCAGGAGTCCCCTCGGCCGTGGGGGCCGGGGCGAGTGGCTCCGGAGGCGCCGCGGGGGATGGCTGAGGAGTGTCGACGGTGCAGGCGGCGACCAAGATGGCAAGGGCGGGTCCGATGGGTTGGCGCATGTTCGTACCGAGCGGAATCGATGCGGTCGCGAAGACACACCTGGCGCGATGCCAGCAGGCGAGGAAATCTCGAACGTTTTTGGGGCGCGACACGCCGCACAGGGGCGTGCTCTCCGCCGCATCCTGGAGAGCAATGGGGACGGGTCGCTGAGCATCGCACTATGCGCGAACAAGGCGTAGCAGAGTGATCTCCGAAGGCACACCGGTCCGGAACGGGGGACCCCAGTAGCCTGTACCGCGGTTGACGTAGATCCAGGTGTCGTCCTGCTTGCCGAGCCCTTGGACGAAGGGCTGGACCAGACCGACGACGAGGTTGATGGGGAAGAACTGGCCCCCGTGCGTGTGGCCGCTCAGCTGAAGATCGAACCCGGCGCGCGCGGCCGCAAAGATGCTGCGAGGCTGATGGGCCAGCAGAATCGACACGTCGTGGGGTGGCGCGCCTCGCTTGGCCGCCATGGGGTCGGACTTCGCCTCGGGCACCATCCGGTGCGCCGAATAATCCGTGCAGCCAGCGACGAGGAGCCGCCCGCCGCTTCGCTCGACGAGAACGTGTTCGTTGAGCAGCACACGCAACCCAAGGCGCGAGATCTCGGCGGTCCATGCCGCCGCGTCCCAGTAGTACTCGTGGTTTCCGGTGCAGAAGAAGACCCCATCGGGCGCTCGGAGGTCCGCCAGCGGAGCGACCTCGGCGCGCATGTCCTCGACATAACCGTCGACGAGGTCGCCGGTGACGGCGATGAGCTCGGGCTGCAGGCGATTGGTCAGGGCGACCCATGCGGCCAGATCGTCGCCCTTGATCGTCGGCCCGACGTGGATGTCGCTCAGCTGCGCAATACGATAGCCATCGAGCTGCGGGGGCAAGCCAGCGATGGGCACGTCCACTTCGACGATCTCAGGCAACCGCTCGGCTTCGGCGAAGCCCCAACCGCCGAGAAGACCCGTCCCCCCGAGAACAACGGCGTTGCTCGCGCTCTCGAGGAACCGGCGTCGCTCCCGGTCCGGTTGGCTGTGCAGCAGGCGGGACGCCCCGGTCGCCGCGACCAGGAGAATGTCCCGAACGATCAGGAAGACGAAGAGCAAGAAGAAGGCCCCCATCTCGACGAACGCGAGCCATCGGATGGGGCCGGAGACCACGTGGTCCGGGAAAAGGTGGCCCAGGAAGAGCACAACCGGAACGAGAAGGGAGGCGACCACCAGAAGCACACGCACGCAACGCTTCTGCGCTGGCGTTGCGCGCCAGGGAGCGGTGAGACGCCTGGCGACGTACCCGTGGGCCGCGCCCCAGACGCTCGTGGCCACGGCGAAGAAAAGGAGGAGTCGAAGCGGGTAGCCGGGCACCTCCTCCTGTCCTGGAGCCGAAGACCGACGGGTGCAAGCGACACGGGCCTCATCCAGAGCCCTTGGCCGCGTTGACAGGCGGCGCTCGAGGCCCGATGTTGGCCGCCATGAGCTTCGGCATCGAGCAGCGCAACGGCTCCCAGGGCAGGGGCTACGGTGTGGCGGTCGCCCACGCGTCCGTCGAGGAGCGGGCCGCGTTCATCACGCGGACCTATCTGCATCTGATCGGGGCGATCCTCGCTTTCGTAGCGCTCGAAGCTCTCATCGTCGTCAGCGGCTTGGGAGAAGGCTTGCTCCGCCTCGCCGTCCGCGGCGGTTCGTGGGGTTGGCTGCTCTTCCTTGGCGGCTTCATGCTCGTCAGCCATGTCGCGGACCGCTGGGCCCGCAGCGACACGAGTGTGGGGATCCAATACGCGGGCCTCGCTCTGTACACCGTGGCCGAGGCCGTCCTCTTCGCTCCACTCGTGCTCCTCGCGGCCGCACTCGATGCACAGGCGGGCGGCACAGGGTTCGGCCTCCTCATCAAGGCCGCCACGATTACGCTCGTGCTCTTCGGCGGACTGACCGGCGTGGTGTTCCTGACCCGCAAAGACTTCTCGTTCCTGCGCGGCGTACTGCTCTTCGGGGGGCTCGCCGCGATGGGCCTGATCGCCGCGAGCGCCATCTTCGGGTTCTCGCTCGGCTTGTTCTTCAGCTGGGCGATGGTCGCGTTCGCCGCCTGCTCAATCCTCTACAACACGTCGAACGTGATGCTCCACTACCGGACGGACCAGCACGTGGCGGCCGCACTCTCGCTCTTTGCGAGCTTCGCGCTGATGCTCTGGTATGTCCTGCGGATCGTCATGGCGTCGCGAGACTGATCGGGGGGTTCCAAACCCTCGCTCCTCGCCCGATGGGTCTGGCATGCTCTGGGTAGGTGCCGCTAACCTCGGCCTGGATGAACCTGGACTCCCGCGGCGACGAGCCCTCGCCGGTTTCACGCGGTGGCCGACGCTACCTCTTCGTGGCGGCGGCGCTTGCAATCCTGCTGCCGGCGATTGCATCCGCGTACTTTTTCGTCCTCCACGAGCCCAACGCCTTCGGCGCCGCCGTCGTCGAGTTCCTGTTGATCCTGGCCCTCGGCTTGGCGGGCCTGCTCCATCTGCTGCTCGCGGGGCTCTACGTCGGCGCCCGGCACCACGACCCTGTCGGATGGACGACGGCGTCGGTCGCCGGTGCGCTCCTCGCCCTGGGAGCCCTCGGCCTCGGAATGTTGCTGCTCGCCTGACAGCCCCCAGGCGGCCCGCCCGACCGAGGCGGCTTGCCGCCCGGACCTGTTCGGCCGTACAGTCCTGCCCATGAGTGCAGGTGGGCCGCCGCCCTTCTCCGGCCGACGACGCGAGCCGTGGACGAAGTCCATCCGTGGCCTCGAAGCCCTGCTCGACGCCTGGGAGGCGGGCGGACTCTTTCGGGACGTGGTCCTGGACCACACCCTCCCCGCCACCAAGGCTTCGACGGTGACCGTCCCCGCTTCTCTCCCGGAGGCGGTGAGGCAAGCCCTTCGTCGCCGCGGCATCGCGGAGCTCTACAGCCACCAGGCCCGTGCACTGGAGCTCGCCCGCGAGGAGCGCTCCTTTGTCGTCGCCACGCCGACCGCGTCGGGCAAGAGCCTCTGCTACAATCTCCCCATCCTCGAGCGCCTCGCGACGGATCCCGCGGCCCGCGCCCTCTTTCTCTTCCCGACCAAGGCCCTCAGCCGTGACCAAGAGGAGGCACTCCGAGGTCTCCTTGGCGACGCCGGTCTAGGCCACGGCGCGATCACCTACGACGGCGACACCCCGGGCGATCAGCGGCGCGTCGCACGGGAGCGTGGTGGGGTGATCCTGACCAACCCGGACATGCTCCACGCCGGCATCCTCCCGCACCACACCGCGTGGGCGCGCTTCTTCGCCAACCTCCGCTTCGTTGTCATCGACGAGCTTCACACCTACCGCGGTGTGTTCGGAAGCCACCTGGCCAACGTGGTGCGGCGCCTTCGTCGCATCTGCGCCTTCCACGGCTCGTCGCCAACCTTCGTGCTGGCCTCGGCGACGATCGGCAACCCGAAGGAGCATGCATCCCGGATCATCGGGCAGGAGGTCGCGCTCGTCGACGAGAACGGAGCGCCGACAGGCCCGCGCCGAGTTCTCGTCTACAACCCACCGATCGTCAACGCGGAGCTTGGCCTCCGCGCGAGCTACCTCAAGAGCGCCGTGCGCCTCGCAGCCGACTTGGTGCGCGCCGAGGTACCCACCCTCGTGTTCGGCCAGAGTCGCAACGGCGTCGAGGTCATGCTCAAGTATCTGCGCGATCGCCTCCGCTCCGAAGTGGGCCTCGGACAGGGCGCGATCCATGCGTACCGCGGCGGCTACCTCCCCAAGGATCGGCGCGCCATCGAACGACGCCTTCGGGCCGGCGAGATCCGCTGCGTCGTCGCCACGAACGCCCTGGAGCTCGGCATCGACATTGGGGCCCTCGACGCCGTGATCTGCGCCGGCTACCCCGGGACCATGGCCGGAACGTGGCAACGCTTTGGGCGTGCCGGTCGGCGCGAGGCACCCGCCCTCGGCGTGATGGTCACCTCCAGCCTCCCCCTCGATCAGTTCATCGCGCGCGACCCGACGCAGCTCCTCGGCGCTGCCGTCGAGCAGGCTCGCATCGATCCCGACAACGTGGAGATCCTCATCCAGCACCTGAAGTGTGCTGCGTTCGAGCTTCCCTTTGGCCAGCACGATCGTTTCGGCGACCTTCCACCGGAAGCTCTCGCCGATGCGCTGGACTTCCTCGCACACCACGGCGTCGTCCATCCATCCCGTGGCGCGGGCGGGCACACAACCTATCACTGGGCATCGGATGCCTACCCTGCCAGCAGCGTGAGCCTGCGCGCGCTTGGTTGGGACAACTTCGTCATCGTCGACGTCGATCGTGACAAGACGATCGCCGAGATGGATTGGCGCAGCGCGCACACGATGCTGCACGAGCAAGCGATCTATCAGCACGACGCCGCTCAGTTCCAGGTCGAACGGCTCGACTACGAGAACCACAAAGCATACGTGCGCAGGATCGAACCCGACTACTACACGACGGCCATGACCCACACGAAGGTCACGGTCCTCCAAGAGGATGAGCGCGCCGAGCTCGCGCTCCCACTTCCGATTCACGCAGGCCTCGGTGAGGTGTCCGTCGTCGAGAAAGTCGTGGGTTACAAGAAGATCAAGTTCCACACCCACGAGAACGTCGGCTACGGCGACGTCCACCTGCCTGAAATGCAGATGCACACATCGGCCTTTTGGCTGACGGTCCCCGAGCCGGTCGTGGAGCGCTTCATGGAGGAGCGAGGCGTCCGTCGGCCGGCCGTGATCGACGCGCTGCGAGGGCTCCTCAACGCCATGCATGTCCTGG
Organism: Polyangiaceae bacterium; assembly: GCA_027009115.1. GTDB lineage: Bacteria > Myxococcota_A > Polyangia > Polyangiales > Houyiibacteriaceae > JALVDI01. Next base: position 5,536 of record JALVDI010000659.1, read on the forward strand.
GTGCCATGGGACTCATGATCGACCCCCGCGATCTCGGCCACACCCTCGGCGATCGCTTCGAACCGGACGAAGCGCCCCGGAGCAGCGGGCCCGGCTTCGACCCGACGCTTTTTCTCTACGACGCGATCCCGGGAGGCATCGGGCTGGCTCCTCGACTCTTCGACGAGCGCGAGGCGCTTCTGCGCCGGGCACGCACCTCGCTCCTGGGGTGCGGCTGCGAACACGGGTGCCCCGCCTGTGTTGGCCCGACGGCCGGCCACGTCGCCGAGGAGACCGACGCCAGGCGCAAGGCCCTCGTGGTGGCGTTTCTCGACTTCGTGGGGCTGACACCCCTGCACTGATCGCCCGATGTCGATCCGGCACAAGCTCGCTCGTCTCACCTCCGCAGGCCCCGGCTCACGGCCCTCCGACGCCGCGAAGGAACGCGGCCTCAGCGGAGGCATCCGCCCCTCGATGGAGGCGCTCGAAGAGAGAGGCCACCGCCCCGCAGCCTCGGGTGCCGAGGCCCTCGCAGGCTTGCTCGCCCGGCGGACGCCGCCCAAGGGGGTGCCGCTCGCTCATGCGCCCCTTCCGGGGACACGCGTGATCACGGCTCATGGGCCGGTCCACCGGATCGATCGACACCTCGAGCCCAGCCACTGCCACGGGCGAGTACCCGTGGCCTCGGCACTCGCCGCCGCGCCCGAGCTCGTCGCTGAGCTCGCCCTGGACCGAACGCTGGCGAGCCTCGACCTCTCGAAGATGCTCTTCATCGACACCGAGACGACGGGTCTCTCCGTAGGCGCCGGGACGCTGCCCTTCCTCGTCGGTGTCGCGTTCTTCGAGGACGAGTCGTTGCGCGTCCAGCAGCTTCTGCTGACGAAGCTCGGCGAAGAGGCGCCAATGCTGCGCTATCTGGCCGATCGGATTGCCGGCGCGAGCTGTGTCGTCAGCTACAACGGCAAGAGCTTCGACTGGCCCCTTCTGCGAAGCCGCTACGTGCTCAACCGCGTCCCGGCGCCCCGCCTCCCACCACACCTCGATCTGCTCCACTGCAGCCGGCGGGTCTTCAAGCGCCGCATGGGCTCTGTTCGCCTCGTGGAGATGGAGCGCGAACTCCTCTCGTTCACCCGGGAGCACGACGTCGCAGGAGCCGAGATCCCCAGGATCTTCCTGACCTTCGT